>JBKJRJ010000312.1:0-2968 GCA_046594705.1 Vicinamibacterales bacterium | reverse complement strand
TGCGGGAGGGATACCCATGACCATGCGATTCGACCTCAGGCAGCTTGGACGGCACAAGGGCGGCTCGCTCCGGGAGGAGCACGTCGAGCGGACCTTCCAGGCGTCGGAATTCGAAGCCTCCGTGGGCCAGGACGAGGAATACAAGGTCGCCGGCCCGGTGCACCTGGTCATCGACGTGCACAAGGACGGGGAGGCCTACCGGGTGATCGGGCGGGTGGCCACGCGGCTGCAGCTCGAGTGCGGGCGCTGCCTCGAGCCGTTCCAGATCGCGGTCGACCAGCCGTTCGAACTCCGCTACGTGCCCGAGCCTGCCCCGACGGTCGAGGGTGAGGAGCGGGAAGTGGCCGAGGACGATCTGACGACCGCCTTCTACACGGAAGACTCGCTCAACCTCGGAGATCTGATGCACGAACAGTTCGTGCTCGCGCTGCCGATGAAGCCGCTCTGCGCGGAGACCTGCAAGGGCCTCTGCGTGCACTGCGGCACGAACTTGAACACCGACACCTGCGCGTGCGCGCCCCAGTGGACCGACCCACGACTGGCCGTGCTCAAGGGTTTCGTCAAGCACCCCGACCACTAGCACGCACGCGCCGCACCGAGGGGCACACCGAGGGAGTCCCCGAGCGGCGTTCATGAGGAGAGAGTCATGCCGAATCCCAAACGCCGCCACTCGAAGTCCCGCACCGCCAAGCGGCGCACCCACGACGCGCTGAAGCCGGTAGGCCGCAGCGAATGCCCGCAGTGCCATGAGATGAAGCTGCCGCACCAGGTGTGTGGCAACTGCGGCTTCTACGCCGGCCGGCAGGTCAAGGCGGCCGCGGAGTAGCTGTCAGCTTCCAGCTGGCCGCGTCCAGCTTCGGCTGGCGACTGGCGGCTGGCAACTGACCACGTAGCATGCGCATCGCGGTCGACGCCATGGGCGGCGACGCCGGGCCGTCGGTTATCGTCGATGGCGCGCTCGTCGCGGCGCGGCACCTCCAGGTGGGGCTGCTGCTCGTGGGCGATGCCGCCGCGATCGAGGCCGAGCTCGCGCGGCACCCGGTAGCAAGCCTGTTCCGCCGCATTGATGTCCAGATTATCGACGCTCCCGAATACGTCGGCATGTCCGAAAGCCCCGCGTTGGCGCTGCGTCGCAAGCCGCGGGCATCGATCAAGGTTGCGGCCGACGCGGTGCGTGCCGGACAGGCCGACGCCCTGTTCAGCGCGGGGCACACCGGCGCCTCCGTCATGGCCGCGCATGCCGCGTTCGGACTCCTCCCCGGCGTCGATCGACCCGCTCTCGCCACCATCATCCCGACGCGGCGCTCGCCGGCCGTCCTGCTCGACGCCGGCGCGACCGTCGGCTGCCGCGCGCCGCACCTGGTCCAGTTCGCGGTGATGGGATCCGCCTACGCCAGCGTCGCGCTTGGACTGGCCGCGCCGCGGGTCGGCCTGCTGTCGGTCGGCGAGGAAGAGAGCAAGGGCAACGAGCTCACCCGCGAGGCGCACCGGCTCCTGAAGGACGCGCCCGTCAATTTCATCGGCAACGTGGAAGGCCGCGACGTCTACTCCGGCGAGGCGGATGTGATCGTGTGCGACGGCTTCACCGGCAACGTGACGTTGAAGGTGAGCGAAGGCCTGGTCGAGACCGTGGAGGCGCTGCTGCACGACGAGCTGGCGGCCACGTTCGGCGGGCGGGTCGGCTACGTGCTGTCGCGCCAGGCGTTCCGCCGCTTCCGCCGCCGGGTGGACTACTCGGAGTTCGGCGGCGCGCCGCTCGTCGGCCTCAACGGCCTCTGCATCGTCGGTCACGGCCGGTCGTCCGCCAAAGCCGTCGCCAACGCCGTCACCATGGCGGTCCGCGCGGTGCACGAGGACCTGCTCGGCCGCCTGTCGCACGGCATCGCCCGGCTCACCGCGGAGGTGCCCGCCGCGCACCTCGCGCCTCGCGCGACGAACCTGACATGATCGCCTTGCTGTTTCCCGGACAAGGCGCCCAGAAGGTGGGCATGGGCCGATCGCTGGCCGCCGCGTTTCCGATCTGCCGCGAGACCTTCGCGGAGGCCGACGCCGCGCTCGGCGAGCCGCTCAGCAGGCTGTGCTTCGAGGGGCCCGACGATCGGCTGAGGCTGACCGAGCACACCCAGCCGGCCATCCTGGCGATGAGCACCGCAGTCGCCCGATTGGCAGTGTCGCGCGGGCTGCGGCCGGCCTTCGCCGCGGGGCACAGCCTGGGCGAGTATTCCGCGCACGTCGCGGCCGGTACGTTATCCTTCGCGGATGCGCTGCGCACGGTCAAGCGGCGCGGACGATACATGCAGGAAGCGGTAGCGGTGGGCGAGGGTGCGATGGCGGCCATTCTGGGGCTCGACGCCGAGGGTGTCGCGCGCGCCTGCGCCGAAGCCGCCGACGGCGACATCGTGTCTCCCGCGAATTTCAATGCTCCAGGACAGATCGTGATTGCCGGCCACGCGGCGGCCGTGGCGCGCGCCGGCGAGCGCGCCAGGGCGCTCGGCGCCAAGCTCGTGATCGCGCTGGCCGTGAGCGCGCCGTTCCATTGCGCCCTCATGCAACCCGCCGAGGACCGGCTCGCACCCGAACTCCGGGCGCTGGCGTCTCATGATCCGCTGATCCCGGTGGTCGCCAACGTCGACGCGTTGCCCAAGCGCACCGCCGCCGAGTCGATCGACGCGCTGGTGCGGCAGGTGTCGGCGCCGGTGCGCTGGGAAGACGTGGTGCGGCGGCTGATCGCGGAGGGGGTCACCACCTGTGTGGAGCTGGGACCGGGATCCGTGCTGGCCGGGCTGGTCAAGAAGATCGATCGCGGCGTCACCGTGTTCAGCGTCGAAGACGAAGCGGGTCTGCTCGCGATGGAAGCCGCGATCAAGGCCAAGGCATGATCACCACGGCGATGAACTGTTCACTGTGAACGGCGAACTGTTGACGATATGATCGACCTGTCAGGGAAGGTGGCGCTCGTGACCGGCGC
>JBKJRJ010000070.1:0-3030 GCA_046594705.1 Vicinamibacterales bacterium | reverse complement strand
ACGTTCCTGGCCAGTCTCGATTTCGGCGGACGCGCGATCACCTCGATCACGCTGGACCCCGGCTGCCGCTTCCCGGATCGCGATACGACCGACAACGTGTGGCCGAAGCCGGCCGCGTCGGCGACTCCGCCATCGGGCGGCGGCGGCAGCGGTGAACGCCACTGCGGCAGCTAGACCGCCACGTCAGGACTGACCCCGACCTTGCCGGCGCATCAGCGCGTCCAGGCTCCAGGCGCCGCCGCCCTTCGCCGCCATGGAGAGGAAGATGGAACACATCAGGACGGCCAGCTCGCCGTGGTTCGAATCGGCCAGCGGCCGTTGGGCGCGTGGAACTGCCAGTAGGCGACCGCGCGGTTCGCCGAATACCGGTCGCTGGTGCCCTTTCCGATCAGCCTCGTCGTCTCGCTGATCTCGAAGGGTGAGTTCGGGCCGTCACTGGAGCACGCTGGAGGCGAGCTTCTCCACGGCGCGCACCAGATCCCCAGGCTGCAGCGGCTTCGCGACGTGCACGTGGAACCCGGCGGCGAGCGCCCGCGCCCGGTCCTCGGGACCGCCGAACGCGGTAATCGCGGCCGCCGGGACGCACGCGATCTTCCGGGTCAGCGACGCGCGGACCCGGCGGATCAGCGCGAAGCCGTCTTCCTCTGGCATCGCGATGTCCGATAGCAGCACGTCAATCGGCGTGCGCGCCATGATCGCGAGGGCGTCTCGCGCGCTGGCAGCGAGCTCTACGCGCGCTCCCGAGGCTTCGAGCGCGGCGGCCATGATCTCTCGCGCGTCGGGCTCATCGTCCACCACCAGCACGCAGAGGCCGGCGAGGCTCGGCTCGAGAGCGGGCGCCAGGACCGGCACCGTGACGGGCTTCCGGTCCGCCGGGTCTCCGGCCGTCCGCGGCGAGATCGGCAGACGCACGGTGAAGGTGGACCCGTGCGCCTTGCCCTCGCTGGCGGCCGCGATGCGACCGCCGTGCGCCTCGACGAGCTGTTGCACGATCGAGAGCCCGAGACCCAGCCCCCCGTAGGTGCGGCTGGTCGCGTTATCGGCCTGCCGGAACCGATCGAAGACGAATGGCAGGAACGCCGCGTCGATGCCCGCGCCGGTATCCTGGACCTCGATTTCGACGTCATCGCCAACGATCCGAACCTCGATCGCGACCCGGCCGCCGTCCGGCGTGAACTTCAGGGCGTTGTCGATCAGGTTGAACAGGATCTGCTCGAGCCGCTGCAAATCGCCGAGTACGTCCACCGGCGGCACCGGCGCCAGCTGTAGCGCCACGGTGCGCGCCGCGGCCGTCGGAATCATGGACTCCACGACACCGCGGACTAACTCGCGCACGTCCACCCGCTCCATTTGCAGGGCGGCGCGCCCCGAGGTGACTCGCGAGAAGTCGAGCAGCTCCTCGATCAGTTTGGCTTGCCGGCTCGCGTTCTCGCCGACCGACCGCAGCGCCCGCGCTGCTTTCTCCGGCGCGAGGTCGCCACGCTGCAGCATCGAGGTCCACCCCAGGATCGCGTTGAGCGGCGTCCTCAGCTCGTGCGACACGATCGACACGAACTCGTCCTTGATGCGGTTGGCTCGTTCGGCGTCCGCCCGGGCGCGCTGGGTGGACTCGTAGAGCCGCGCGCGGTCGAGCGCCTGTGCGCAGTGGTGCGCAACAGACACCAGCAGCATCTGGTACTCGTCGTCAAAATTCACCGGGACGGTGAAGTGAAACGACAGCACGCCGACCGGCGTCCCTTCCACCATGAGCGGCAGGCTGGCCGACGACGTGTAGCCGCCGTCGGCCGCGACCGAGGCCGAGCGCCAGCCCTGCTGCTGCCAGTCTTCCAGGGACGTGATGTAGAGCGGACGCGCGGTCTTGACCGCGGCGGTGGCGCACAGGCCGTCCTCGACCGGTATGCGCGGCCGGCCGGAGTCGCCCCCTCCCTCGGCCTCGGCGTGCAGCGTGTCGAACTGGGTGCCCTCTTCCGCCAGCAGCAGCACTTCCCCGGCGGTCGCGCCGACCACGACGCGGCCGTGCGTGATGACAGCGCGCGCCACCGCGTCCATGTTGACCGCTTCCGACAGCGCCGCCGTCAGCGCGTGCAGCCGGCTCGTGCGCGCCGCCAGCGCGCGATACTGCGTCTCGCTGCCGCGCAGCGCGTGTTCGACCGCCTTCCGTTCCGTCAGTTCCCGATCGGCGTCGGCCCGCAGGCGCTCAGCGTCGCAGCGGCCGCGCTCTGATAACTCGAGCTGCCAGGTGCGATCGAGCGCGCGTGCCGCGCCTTGCGCGATCGCCTGGAGGAGCTCCCGGTCGTCGACGGTGAACACCCGCGACACGTCGAACTCGAGCTGCACGACCGCGACCACGCGGCTGCCGATGAGGAGCGGGACGAAGGCGGCCGCCGCGAAGGTCGCGTCGGCCGTCGCGCCGGGATATTCGATGGCGCGGGCGGCGCGCGACTCGAGGAGGAGCGGCACTCCGCGGCCGGCGGCGTCGCAGACCGGCGCCTTGTCCGTCAGCGGGAGGCTCGCGGGGGCCTGACCGGCCGGGTACCCCACCGCCCTCGCGACCTCTCCGGTTGTGCCGTCGCGGCTGACCAGGATCAGGGCGCCCGCGTCCGCGCGCAGTGCGTGCAGGGATTCCTGGACGGCTGCTTCGATCGCCGCACGCGCCGTTCGCGCGTGCGCGAGCGCTGAGGTCAGCTGGGTCAGCCGGCCGGCGCGTGAGGCGGCCGCCTCGGCTGCGATCCGCGCGTCTCGGTCCGCGTCCGCGCGCCGAGTCACGAGCCCGGCTAACACACAGAATCCGCCCCACCCGCAAATGAAACCCGCCAGCGCCATCGCCTGCGCGGGATCGGCGTCGCCGAACAACGAACTCGATTCAAGGAGAAAGTAGTCGATCGCGAACGCCGAGAGCGTTAGCGCGAACAGTCCGGGGCCTCGCCCGCCGTGCCATGCGCTCAAGGCGATGGCCAGCGCGAGCGGGGCCGTCGCGAAGAGGCCCGCGTCCGTCCCGGACAGCCACAAGGCGGCCCACAGCGCGACACC
>JBKJRJ010000413.1:0-5142 GCA_046594705.1 Vicinamibacterales bacterium | reverse complement strand
CGCCGGATCCTGCGGCCGCAGCCGCTCATGATCGCCGCGGGTCTCACGGTGTTCACGATCGGTCTCGTCAAGAAGGTCATCCTCGCCGACAGCTTCGCGCAGTTCGTGCCGGTGCCGTTCGGGGCCGTGACCGCGGGGCACAACCTCACGCTGGTGGAAGGCTGGGCGGCGGCCCTGAGCTATACCTTCCAGATTTACTTCGATTTTTCCGGCTACTCCGACATGGCCATTGGTCTCGCGCTGCTGTTCGGCATCACGCTGCCGGTCAACTTCGCTTCCCCCTACCAAGCCGACAGCATTATCGAGTTCTGGCGCCGGTGGCACATCACGCTGTCGGCGTTCCTGCGCGACTACCTGTACGTCCCGCTCGGCGGCGGGCGTGCAGGCCAGCCGCGCCGGTACCTGAACCTGATGATCACGATGCTGCTGGGGGGGCTCTGGCACGGGGCGGCATGGACATTCGTCGCCTGGGGCGCCCTGCACGGCGCTTATCTGCTCGCGAACCACGCGTGGCGACAGGCGAGACGCGGGTGGTTCTCCGAGCTGTCCGTGCCTGGCGGCCGGACGATGGCGCGGCTGCTGACGTTCGTCTGCGTCGTGGCCGCGTGGGTGTTGTTCCGCGCCGACAGTCTGGAATCCGCGGCCGGCGTGCTGCGGGCCATGGCCGGCAGCTACGGCGTCGCGCTGCCCAGGGTATGGGTGGCGACGCTGACCGCGTGGTGGATACCGCTGCCGCCGGGGCTCGGCGCGGGCGGCATGGGGACCCTCGGGGGTCTACCTCAACTGCTGTGGCTGACAGCGGGCCTGCTGATCGTATGGGGGCTGCCGAACACTCAGCAGATCATGGGCCGGTGGCCGGGCGGCTGTGCCGACGGTCACGCGGCGGTCCGGTGGAGCCCATCACCGCGGTGGGCGCTGGCCGGCGCCGCCCTCGCATTCCTTGGCATCCTGGGCCTGACCCGTGGTTCGAACTTTATCTATTTCAATTTCTAATCGGGCGGCACGCCGCTATCTCGCCATCCTGGCGTCGGTCACCGTCCTGTCGCTGGCCTCGGCCGCGACGTTCGTCTTTCTCGCCGATCCGTTTCAGGTCCTGAGGCCTTCTCGAGGCGTGCCCGACTTATACTCCGTCGCCGCCTACCAAGTCCCAGGCATTGCGCGCCACTATCCGTACGACGCCGTCGTCGCGGGCACCTCGACCAGCAACAACTTCCGCTCCTCCGATCTCGCCGGCGCACTCGGCTGGCAAGCCTTGAACCTGTCAATCGCCGGGTCAACCGTCAGCGAACAGCGCGCCGTTCTCGAGGTGGCCGCCGCCACGGGGAAACCGCGCCACGTGTGGTGGGGCATTGATGCGTTCGCCTTTCGCACTCAGCGGGGAGGCGACTTTCCGTATTACCTCTACCGCCCGCCTGGTTGGCGCACCGCTCCGTATTTTCTCAATCTCGGCGCGTTGACGCACGGTCTCTCGACGCTCGCGCGCCCGCCGGCGCAACGCACCTCCCTCGCGCAGTGGCTCGACCGCCGCCCGTGGGACACGCAGTACACCTACGGCCGCGCGCAGACGCGTACGGCGTGGGAACATCGCCACGCGACCAACGTCGTCTCGCTTCCGGCGACACTGGCGGGTGCGGCGCAGCTGGTGGACGCGCAGATAGCGTCATTCATCGCCGCGAACCCGGGCATCGAGTTCCGGATCGTGCTGCTCCCGTCCAGTGTCCTCTATCAGAAGTTCTTGCTGGAGGAGCGCCCGGACGAATTCGACGCCGCCTCGTGGCTCGGCCGCGCCATCGTCGTCCGCGCGGCGACGCTCCCGAACGTGCGCGTGCATGATTTCAGGGACGCGCGCGAGATCACCCACGATCTTGACGTCTTCAAGGATTTGCTGCACTTTTCAGGCGCCGTGTCGCGGCGGATTGTCCGTGAGGTCGCCGCCGGCGGCCGCGTGGTGACCCCGGAGGCGTTCGACCGCACCACGGCGCTCATCAGGGCTGATGCCGCCGCCTTCCGGTAGAATACGCACATGGGCATCATGGACTTCATCACCGGCGAGCTGATCGACGTCATCGAGTGGACGGACGACTCGCGTGACACGCTCTCCTTCCGCTATCCGGACGACGACAAGGCCATCAAGAACGGGGCCCAGCTGATTGTCCGCGAGTCGCAGGTGGTGCAGTTCGTCTATCTCGGCGAGTTCGGCGACACCTTCGGCCCAGGCAAGCACACGCTGACGACCGACAACATCCCGGTGCTGACGAAGCTGAAATCGTGGAAGTACGGCTTCAACTCCCCGTTCAAAGCCGACATCTATTTCGTCACCACGCGCCTCTTCACCGGCAACAAGTGGGGGACCTCCAACCCGATCATGATGCGCGACGACGACCTCGGCATCGTCCGCGTGCGAGCCTTCGGGACGTTCGACTTCCGCGTGTCGGATCCGCGCCTTTTCCTGAAGGAAGTCGCGGGGTCTGACCAGAACTTCCGGCTCGACGAATTCGCCGACACCATGCGCTCCCGCATCGTCAGCCTGTTCGCCGACGCGCTCGCGACGGCGAAGATTCCGGTGTTCGATGTGGCGAGCCGCTACACCGAGCTGGGCGAAGCGTTGCTGCCGCTCATCAACCCGGTCATCAAGGCGAAGTACGGGCTCGAGATGTCGAGCTTCGTGCTCGAGAACGTGTCGGTGCCGCCCGAGGTCGAACAGGCCGTTGACAAGCGATCGAGCATGGCGGCGGTCGGCAACCTGAACGACTACGTGAAGTTCCAGATGGCGCAGGGGATGGAGAAGGGCGGCAGCGCCGGCGGCATGGCGACCGAGATGGCGGTCGGACTGGCCATGGCCCAGCAGATGATGCAGCAGGGCGGCCTCGCCGGAACGGCGGCTTCCGCGAAACCGGCGGCCGACGTCGCGAAGTCCTCTGGCGGCGCGCTGCCGGAGCTCCTCTCACCTGGTGACATCGCCAATTCGCTCAAAGTCTCCGAAGGCGACGTTCTCGCGATCCTGGAGTCGGGCGAGCTTGCGGGCAAGAAGATCGGCTCGACGTGGCGGATCAAGCGGTCCGCGCTCGACGAGTATCTCGCGAAGTAGGCCGCGGAATACGCGGACCACGCGGAAGAGCGCCCATTGACGACCACCGTCGCCCTCGAGAAACATCCATGCCCGGCCTGCGGCGCGCAGGCGGAGTGGAATCCCGGTAAGCAGAAGCTCGTCTGCCCGTTCTGCGGCACCGAGTCACCGTACCAGGTCACCGCGACCGGCGGGATCGAGGAGATCGACCTCGTGCGCGCACTGCGGGAGATGCCCGAGGAGCTGCGCGGCTGGCAAACCGAGAAGCGGACGGTGCAGTGCCAGAGCTGCAAGGCCGTCTCGGTGTTCGACCCCTCGCGGGTCGGGCAGCGCTGTGACTTCTGCGGGTCGCCCTCGCTGGTGGACTACCAGGAGATCAAGGCGCCGATCCGGCCGCAGAGCCTGCTGCCGTTCCGCGTGGCCGAACCGGCCGTTCGCGATCAGATCCGCCGTTGGTACAAGAGCAAGTGGCTCGCGCCCGGAAGCCTGAAGTCTCGCGCGCTCGTGGATACGGTGCGGGGGGTATACCTGCCCTACTGGACGTTCGACGCGCAGGTCGTGTGCCCGTGGGACGCCGAGGCGGGCCACTATTACTACACGACCGAGACCTACCGCGATAACAAGGGGCAGTCCCAGACGCGTCAGGTGCGCCATACCCGTTGGGAGCCGGCGTCGGGCGTCGTCGAGCATTTCTTTGACGACGAGCCGACACCGGGGACGCAGGGCGTGTCGCACGCGCTGCTGAAGCAGGTCGAACCGTTTCCGACCGGCGAGCTCGTCCCGTACGACACCTCGTTCCTGTCTGGATTCGTGGTCGAGCACTACCAGGTCGTCCTGCTCGAGGCGTCAGCCGCCTCGGAGGCCTCAATGCGCGAAAAGCTCGAGGCGATGTGCGCTGCCGAGGTGCCGGGCGACACCCACAGAGGTCTCGTCATCCGCCCGACGTTCTCGGCACGGACGTTCAAGCACATCCTGGTGCCTGTCTGGCTGCTGACCTACACCTACGGCGCGAAGAGCTTCCATGTGCTCGTCAATGGCGTGACGGGACAGATGGCCGGGGGGTATCCGAAGAGTTTCTGGAAGGTGTTTTTTCTCGTGGTGGCCATTATCATCGTGCTGATGGTCGTGCTGTTGCTGCAAGGGGAAAGCTGAGAGGTTGCTATGTTCGACAAGAAGCTGAAGATGCCTGGGGCCGCCGACGCGCTGAAGGGGCGTGGGGACCGGATGCCCGTACCGCCGAAACACCACGTGCTCGACGCGCCTCTCGACGGCACGTTCCCGGCCGGGATGGCAAGGGCGATGTTTGGTCTTGGATGCTTCTGGGGCGCCGAGAAGAAGTTCTGGCAGCTCCCGGGGGTCTACACGACCGCCGCCGGTTATGCCGCCGGACTCACACCCAACCCGACCTACCGCGAAGTCTGCGGTGGGATGACCGGGCACAACGAAGTCGTGCTGGTGGTATTCGATCCGCGGAAGACGTCCTACGAGACGTTGCTCAAGGCATTCTGGGAAAGCCACAACCCCACGCAGGGCATGCGGCAGGGCAACGACGTCGGCACCCAGTACCGCTCCGGCATCTACTACCACGACGAGGCCCAGCGAACGGCCGCCGAGCAGTCGCGCGACGAATATCAGCGCGCGCTGACCAAGGCAGGGCACGGCCCGATCACGACCGAAGTCATTCCGGCGCCCGAGTTCTATTACGCCGAGGATTATCACCAGCAGTACTTGTCGAAGAACCCGGACGGCTACTGCGGGCTTGGCGGTACAGGCGTGTCGTGTCCCCTTGGCCTCGAAGTGAGATGAGCGGGGCGGGGCCGGCCTATCCCCTCAGGGCGGCGCTGGCGGGCGTCCTGCTGTTCGCTATCGGCCTGGCGATTGCCGGCGGCGCCTACCGGGCCTACCGCCAGGACCAGGGGAAGCTGGCGGGCTGGCGGACCGCCGATGGCGTGGTGATCGATCTGATCAAGCGGCGCACGCCGGAGGGGGAGGTGATGGGGCCGCTCATCGCGTTTACGACCGCGGCAGGCGAGCGGGTCAGCTTCACCTCGGACCAGTCTCGCGCCGGAGCGCCG
>JBKJRJ010000370.1:0-2523 GCA_046594705.1 Vicinamibacterales bacterium | reverse complement strand
ACCTGCGCATCGTTCGCTAACCGGCGCTGAAACGCGATACCATCGGCCCGCGTGGAGACGGCAGGGCACTACCGCATCCTTGACAAACTCGGAGCCGGCGGCATGGGCGTGGTCTTTCGCGCGGAAGACACGCGCCTGCGCCGGCAGGTGGCACTGAAGTTCCTGCCGCCGTCGATGACGGGCGACGAGCGCGCCGCGGCCCGTCTCAACCGGGAAGCGCGCACCGCCTCCTCCCTCAACCATCCGAACATCTGCACGATTTACGACATCGGCGAAGCCGACGGACGCACCTTCATTGCGATGGAGTTGCTCGAGGGGGAGCCGCTCAACGCCGCGATCGGCCGCGCCGGGATGGAGCTGCCGCGCGTCCTCGATCTCGGGATCCAGATCGCCGACGCGCTCGACGCCGCGCACGCGCACGGCATCGTCCATCGCGACATCAAGCCGGCCAACATCTTCGTCACCAGGCGCGGGCATGTGAAAGTGCTCGACTTCGGCATCGCGCGCCCCGGCCCGGAGCCGGTGTCCACGACGCAGACGACCGTGATGCTCGATGAGTCGCTGCTCGCCACGCAGCCCGGTACCGTCACCGGCACGCTCGCCTACATGTCGCCCGAGCAGGCGCTCTCGAAGCCGGTGGATGCGCGCAGCGATCTGTTCTCGCTCGGCCTCGTGCTGTTCGAGATGGCCACCGGCCGCCAGGCGTTCGGCGGCACCACGCCGGCGGCGCTGTATGACGCCATCCTCAACCGGCAGCCCCCGGCGATTCGCGAATTGAACGCGGCGGTGCCGGCCGGTTTCGAGGATCTGGTGTCGCGCGCCATTGAAAAGGATCCCGACCTTCGCTACCAGACCGCGTCCGATCTGCGGGCTGACCTGCAGCGCCTGAAACGCAATCTCGACACGCAGCGCCTCTCCGGCGCGGCGCTCGCCGCCGCCGTCAGCCAGCGCGACACGGCCGCCGCCCCGGTCGTCACGGTGCGCCCGAAAACACTGTGGATCGGGGCCGCGGTCGCCGCGCTCGCCGTGATCGGGGTCGGCATCGCGTTGTTCCTGAATTCGCTCCGGACAGCGACATCGAGCGGCGCGCCCGCCGCCCCGGCCACGATCGCGGCCGCCACGCCGGCCGCCAGTGCGTCGGGCGCGAATGCCGCACCGCCCGTGGCGACACCGCCATCGGCGGCAGTGCAGCCGCCCCAGAAACTCTCCGCTGCCCCACTCGGAGGCCGCGCCGGCTTCCCCGGAGCGCGTGGCGGTGCGCTCGTGCCGCCGATCTCGGACGAGGTGAAGGCCTCGCGCGCCAGATACGTGGGCGGCGATCAGCCCGGCGCCATCGCGGATCTCCGCCGGATCATCGCCGCGCCGCACGACCCGCCGCCATTCGATGCCTACACCACGATCCTCGAGTTCCTGAACCGCGCGGGCAATCGCGTTGAGATCGCTCGCGTGCTCGACGGACTCGTGAAGACCTACCCGAACGACAGCCGGGTGCCGGCCTTCCTGCTGCGAACCGCGAGGTTCATGATGAACGTCAACCGCCCCGGCGGCGGGCGGGGAGGCAAGTTGCTCGCCCGAGAGCTGGCGAAGCACGCCGCGGAGTCCTACCCCGCGTCCACCGCGGGCATTGAAGCGGCGGCGCTCGTCGGCCAGATCGAGGCCGCCCGGGCGCGCGGCCGCTTCTGAGGCCCCGGCGATGGATGCGCGCGCGCGCATGGTCGCCGAGCAGATCCGCGCGCGCGGGGTCACCGACGCCCGCGTCCTGAGCGCGCTCACACGCGTGCCGCGCGAGCGCTTCGTCCCCGCCGATCTCCGCCACGAGGCTCACGCCGATCGTCCGCTGCCCATCGGGCACGGCCAGACCATCTCCCAGCCCTACATCGTCGGCTACATGACCGAGGCGCTCAGGCTCGCGCCGGGGCATCGTGTGCTGGAGATCGGCACCGGGTGCGGTTACCAGACGGCGGTGCTCGCCGAACTGGTGGAGGAGGTGTATTCGATCGAATTGATCAAGGCCCTTGCCGACCGCGCGCGCCGCACGCTGGCGGGGCTGCACTACGGCAACGTCCGGATTCGCGCCGGGGACGGCTATGCCGGGTGGCCTGAACGGGCCCCGTTTGACCGCATTCTCGGCGCCGCGGCGGCACCCGACGTGCCGCAGGCGCTGCTCGATCAACTGGTTGACGAGGGCATCCTCGTCATGCCAATCGGCACGGACTTACAGGAGCTGAAGGTGTTGAAGAAGGCCGGCGGCGCGTTCGAACTGCTCTCGACGCTCGCCGTGCGGTTCGTGCCGATGGTCCATCCAGAAGGTAGAAGGTAGAAGGCCGACGGCAGAGTTTTCACGAGACCGCCTCGCTGCGCGGATTTGGCCCACGGACCCATTGGTGGGATAATCCCACCATGGTTGTTACGCTTGATGCCAAACGCCGGCTGACCGTACCTGTTGCGCTTGCACCCGCGAATCCCGGCGACTACTTCGACGCCCGCTTTGATCCCGAAGAGGACGCCATCGTCTTCCGTCGA
>JBKJRJ010000309.1:0-5597 GCA_046594705.1 Vicinamibacterales bacterium | reverse complement strand
CGCTGCTTCTTCTTCATTGCGTGCTCGCCTGACAGAGATGATCCGAACGCGGTCGCCCCGGATCGTGATGAACGCCGACCACACCACGGCGCCGATTCTCCCGATGACTTGGGTCCGAGGCTCGTCGAGGGATCGCGCCGGGATCTCCAGGTGGTCGGGGTCGCTCCACAGCGCCTGCGCGCCGATGAAATCGATGCCGTGCTTCTCGAGATTGGCTGCCGACTTCGGCGCGTCGAACTCGAAGTCCATCAGGTATAGAAAATATACCATAATACTCCGGCTTAATGTGCAGCGGAAATCGTCCAGTCCGGCGAGCCACCCAGTTCAACGTCGTCTTCTTTCGTGGTCCTCATGCCGTCCTCAGCGCCGCCGCGCCTGCGTTGTCGGGCGACCACGAAGGGTAACGCTCCTCGGACGGAGGAGCCTTCGTGAGGTTGAACGCATCGCCCGTCGTCGGATCGATGATGAAAACCTCCGTGTCGTTGGTGCGGATGCTGGCGGTGACGAGCGCGGCTCCGCCGATGCCGGAGGGCGCCTGGGCACGCACGGCCGTCGCGGCGGAAGACGCCAGCACAAACACCATGAGTCTGATAAGCATGGTGTCTATCTGGAGTGTCGTCGACCCGGCTGTCAAGGCCCCCGGGAGGATCGGGCGATGGAGTCTCAGACGACTGGTGGTCGCAAATCGGGCCGATTTCCGGTAGCGTCAACGCCGGACGGGACGGGTGTTGATGTAGTCGCTTTGCGGCGATGCTTCTGAGCGTGATCTCTCTTAAGTGATGTGACCGGGGGCCGTTACCATGGACCGACGTGATTTTCTGATTGCCGGCACTGCGGGCGTTGCGGCGAGCGTCGCTCGCACCGCCAGCGCCAAGCCGGCAAGCATTCCGATCATCGATACCCACGTCCATCTGTTCGATCCGCGCCGGCCGCAGGGCGTGCCGTATGCGGGGCCGAGGGGGCAGCCGCCGCAGCTGGCCTTGCCCGCGAATTATCGGCGGCTGGCCACGCCCGCAGGCATTGTCGGCGCCGTGGTGGTCGAGGCGAGTCCCTGGGTGGAGGACAATCTGTGGATCCTGGAGCGCGCCGCGAGCGACCCGTTGTTCGTGGGCGTCATCGGCAGTCTGGCGCCGCACCATCCCGAGTTTGCCGAGTATCTGAATCGCTTCGCCAAGGATCCGCTGTGGCGCGGGATCCGATATTCCGCCGTGTGGACTGTCGAGAGCGGCAAGCCGGTACTGAAGCCAGGCATCGTGGACGGGCTCGAGCGGCTGGCCCAGGGCGACATGGTGCTGGACATGGCCAACCCCTCGTTCGATCTGCTCCGGGCCGCGCTGCTCGTCACCGACGCGGTGCCGGAGCTGCGGCTGGTGCTGGATCACATGCCGTCACTCGATCCCACGCCGGAGACGCAAGGCCTGTACGATCAGCTGATCGGGGACCTGGCGCAGAGGCCCAACTGTTTCATCAAACTCTCGCAGGTGTTTCACCAGGGCTATGACGCCGCCGTCGCGCCAGGCCTGGCGGTGCATCGCCCCCGGCTGGACGCCCTCGTCGCCGCATTCGGCGAGGACCGCGTGATGTTTGGCAGCGACTGGCCCAACAGCGTCGGCACCGCGACCATCCAGGAGGCGGTGTCGCTGATGCAGGCCTATTTCGCGGACAAGCCAAAAGCGCAGGCCGAGAAGTACTTCTCGCGCAATGCCGCCCGCATCTATAAATGGCGGCAGAGATAATCGACCGACCAGCGTCTCGAGTAGTCGGTATCCTGACGCGCATTCGCCGGAAGAATCAGCCGGCGGAGTCTCTGCCCGGTCGGAAGGACTGGGAAACGTCCATAATGCCAGTCATATGACATGGATCGCCTGGCTCGCCCTCGCGGTGCTCATCACGGCCGTGGCGGCCATCACCGGCATCAAGCCGAAGGGGACGCGGCACGTCGCGCGCACGCGGCTGATGGGGGTGGCGCGCATCATCCTGCTCATCGTTATCGTCATCGTGGCCTACGTCGCCTTCCGCGCGCGCGCCGGCGGCTAAGGAACACATCATGAGAGCCCGCGCCGGATTGATTGGTTCGCTCGCGATCGCCCTGGCGGTGCCGGCGCTGGCACAGCCCATTCCGGCCGTTTCCATTGCCGACAAGGAGATGGGCTGGATGAAGGTGTACGACCACAAGGCGACCACCGAACCGCTGAAGGTCGATAACCGGGTGTACCCCGCCGCCCAGCGGACAATCGCCGCAGAACTGGCCAACTGGATGCAGGCCAGCTACAGCCCCGTCGGGGGCCTGGGCGACGTCGTGCGCACCTTCCCCCGGCTAAGTCCCGCGGAGCCGCAGAGTTACGGCGTCGTCGGCAAGATCTACACCTGGCTGAAATACGGCGCCGACCGCAAGGTCGAGGCCTACTCGGGGGAACATTTCAGCTGGAACGTCATGGTCAACGGATCGTTCGGGTCTCACGCCGACGCGATCAGCACGCCGGAGCGCTCCTACTTCACGATCCCCACGATGGCCCAGCAGGGGTACAGCGAGGACCTCCAGAAAGCCGTGGACCTCTCCGGCCATCCGTTCCTCGGACAGTTCCCCGCGCGGATGTCGAGGCATTCCAACAACGGCAGCCGCAGGGGCGTCCTGCTGTCGAAGGATCGGCGCCTGCCGTTCGTGAAGCTCACCCGGGGTGAGTACTTGGACGCCGTCGGGCTGGCCATCACCCGCGCATACGAACTGGACAAGAAGAGGATCACCGAGGCCGAGCAGGGGATTCAGCAGCGCATCGCCCGCGCCATGACGTCGGTGGAGGAACGGACGGCGAAGCGGCGGGAGGTCCTCCAGGCGAACAGGGTGAAATACCAGAGCCGCCTGCAGGAAGTGGCGGAGATCTCGACACTCGAGCCCGACATCATGCTGGAGCACTTCCCGGATGTATTCGAGGGGAAGGGCGACAGCCGCATGCGGCTGCCCGTCTACACGGTCGATGCTGCGACGCGGGAGCGGTGCAAGTCGGACACGCCGCAATGGGTCGTCGTGTCGTGGTCGGCTGAGCTGCACGACCCGGTCAGCAAGCACCTCTACGATGCTGTTCTGAACCACTTCAACATGGAGTACCTCTACAACCGCTTCTTCTATCCGGAGCAGGTCAAGGGGCTGTCCTACGCACCGCTGCGTCCGGCCCGCACCGAAACCGTGCCGGCGGCCGCGTCGGCCATCAGCAAGACGCTCGCGGCCGCCCCGGGCGTGTTTTTCTTCGACGACTTTTCGAGCACGCCCGTTGGCAAATCGCCCCTCAACTGGCGCAGCAGTCTCACTCAGGCCGGCGCGTCGAGCGCCGTGGTGGAACTGAACGGTCTGGACGGCCGTTGGGTGTCGCTGAGCGGCTTCACGGTCACGCCGAAGCAACTCAAGGGTCCGCTGCCGCGCGACTTCACCGTCAGCTACGAGCTGGTGGCCGCCCGCGACTACACCTGGGGCGCGAGAGGGATGACATTCACACTGTCGAAGGGTGTCGCCGGCAGCGGCACGGAGTCGTTCTTCAGCGTGAGACTTCGGCCAGGGTTCGCCGGCAGGGACGGCGAAGCGGTCATCGACGGCACATTTCGCGGCGCCCTGGGCTACTTCAACGAGACCAAATATGTGGCGGCCCCAGGTTTTTCCAACACCCAGCAGAACAACCGCATCACGGTCTCCATCAAGAAGCAGGGGGAGATGGTGCAGGTGTTCATCGGCGCGGTGAGGATTGCCGAGTTCCCGAAGGCGATTCCCGACGCGCTGCTATTCGATGCCGTGTCATTCGCCCTGGGGGGGCAGGCCGGACCCAACGATCAGATGTTCATCAGTAACATCAGGATTACCAAGAACTGATCGACGCGTCACTTGCCTTGCGTTGTCATCCAACGATGGTGTGGTTCTGAGGACGGCGGGCCATATCGCGGGCGACGGCCGAGTCACATGAAGTCGTGGTCGACCAGGAACGCCTCGACGCGGTGTCGAATGTCGTCCCGGATCTCGCGCACCCGGTCGAGCGGCTGGCCCTTCGGATCGTCGAGCGGCCAGTCGGTGCGGCTGACGCCCGGCACGATCGGGCACTCGTCTCCGCAGCCCATCGTGATCAGCCACGACGCGCCGTCCGCCAGCTCCGGCGTCAGCAGGCGGGGCACCGCCGCCCGGAGGTCCAGCCCGACTTCGCCCATGGCCTCGATCACCACGTCGTGGAGGCGCGCGCCCGGCCGGGTGCCGGCCGACAGCGCCTGCGCCTTGTGCGAATCGGCCGACGCGTTGAAGAACGCCGCCGCCATCTGCGACCGTCCCGCATTGTGCACGCAGGCGAAAATCACCGTGTGCGGAACGAGGGCGTCCGTCATGCACAGCACTCCGGACCGCAGCAGCTATTCGCCTCGGGCTTGCGTCCCCGCACGAACGCGCTGGCGAACTTGCCTTCGACCTCAGGGGCGAACCGGTCGACATCGACACCGCTCTCGGTGAGAAACGCCCTCGCGTCGTCCACCTTGTAGACGCGCCAGGTCTCGACCTCGACATCGGCGAAGCCGGCCGCGCGCAGTTTGGCGGCGTAGTCGTTTTCCTCGAGCGCACCCGCGATGCAGCCCACCCAGAGCTCCATGCTGCGTCGGATGTCGGCGGGCACCGCGCCGCGGACGATCACGTCCGACACCGCGAACCGGCCGCCCGGTTTCAGGACCCGGAAGGCCTCACGCAGCACCGCATCCTTGTCGTTCGACAGATTGATGACGCAGTTCGAGATGATCACGTCCACGGAGTTGTCGGGGAGGGGAATGGACTCGATCGCCCCTTTGAGGAACTCGACGTTGGTGGCGCCGGCTTTGCGCTGGTTCTCGCGCGCCAGCGCCAGCATCTCGTCGGTCATGTCGAGGCCGTAGGCCTTGCCGGTGGGACCGACCCGTTTGGCCGAGAGCAGCACGTCGATGCCTCCGCCCGAACCAAGGTCCAGCACGGTCTGGCCGGGTTCGAGCGCGAGCAGGGCCGTGGGGTTGCCGCAACCGAGCGACGCGGCCACGGCGTCCGCCGGAAGCCCGCTGGTCTCGGCGTCGGAGTAGAGATTGGTGGAAATCGGGTCGCCGCAGCCGCATGCGGTCGGGGGGCAGCAGTCGCCGCTGCCTGACGCCTTGGTGACCGAGGCCGCAATGGCGCCGTATTTGTCGCGAACCGCCTGTTGAATGTCTGACATGTCAGCTCCATGTATATGCTAATGCGAATATTAGAACTGTACGGACGCGTGCTATATTTGTCAAGCCAGATATGTCAAAGCAGTTGAGTCAGATGGAAGCCTTGTTCAAGGCGCTCGCCGACGCCACGCGTTTGCGCATCCTCGGGCTGCTGCTGTCGGGAGAGGTCTGCGTCTGCGACATCCATGAAAGCCTGAAGATTCCTCAGCCCAAAGCGTCGCGCCACCTGGCATACCTCCGCCGGGCCAGCCTGGTGGAGACCCGTCGCGAGGGACTGTGGATTCATTATCGGCTGGGCTCGCTCGCGGATCCGGTGCTGGCCGCGCTCACCGAGGCAGTGCGTCACGCACTCACCCACATCGACGCCGTGCAGCGTGACGGCGAACGGCTGCACAAGA
>JBKJRJ010000269.1:0-16826 GCA_046594705.1 Vicinamibacterales bacterium | reverse complement strand
GGCGTGGACCCCCGGCCGCCGAACGCGACCGGGCAGACGCCCGCATTTCCCGGCCAGACCCGTGCGCCCGAAGCCAAGAAGGACGTCGCCTTCGAGGTGGTGACCGTGGCCGAGGGGCTCGACAAACCGTGGGGGTTGGCCTTCCTGCCGGGCGGGAAGATGCTCGTGACCGAGCGGCCGGGCCGGCTGCGAGTGGTCGGCACCGACGGCAAATTGTCGGAGCCCGTCGCCGGATTGCCCGCCGTAGACATCCGCGGGCAGGGCGGACTGCTCGACGTCCTGCTCGACACGCGCTTCGCCACGACCGGCCTGATCTACTGGAGCTACGGCGAAACCCGGCCGGGCGACGTCACCAACACCGCGGTGGCGCGCGGCCGGTTGGTGGACGGTGCCGCCCCGCGCGTCGAGAACGTCGAGGTGATCTACCGCCAGGCGCCGTCGCTCGACTCGGTCCAGCATTACGGCGGGCGTCTCGTCTGGAACCGCGACGGCACGCTGTTTGTGACACAGGGTGACCGCTCGGTGATTCCGGGACGCATGCAGGCGCAGCAGATGGACAGCGGAATCGGCAAGATCGTCCGCATCAACGCCGACGGCTCGATCCCGAAAGACAACCCGTTTGTGGGCAAGACCGGCGTGCGGCCCGAGATTTGGTCCTCGGGGCATCGCAACGTGCAGGCGGCGACGCTGAATCCCGCCACCGGCGACTTGTGGGAGGTCGAGCACGGCACCCGCGGCGGCGACGAACTCAACATCGCGCGCAAGGGCAAGGACTACGGCTGGCCGACCATCGCCTACGGCATCGAATACCAGGGCGCGCCGATCACGGGCGGCATCACCGCCAAGGAAGGCATGGAGCAGCCGCTTTATTACTGGGATCCGGTCATCGCGCCGAGCGGGATGCTGTTCTACACCGGCGACCTGTTTCCCGCCTGGAAGGGCAGCTTGTTCATCGGCGGCATGGGGTCCACCAACCTGGTGCGGCTCGACGTGAGCGGCGAGAAAATCACCGGCGAGGAGCGGCTGCTGAAGGATCTACAGCCCAAGCGGGAGCGCATCCGCGACGTGCGGCAGGGGCCCGACGGCGCCATCTACCTGCTGACCGACAACGCCGCCGGCCGCATCCTGAAGCTGCTACCGGCCAAGAAGTAAAGCGACGCTTTCGAACAGGCACGAAGGCCTTTCCGTATGAAACGCGGCGTCGTTTTCGCTGTGGAGGCCTAGCCGCCAGTTTTCAACCTGACATCGCATCCGCGCTCGAGGGCGAATCGCCCTCGGGCGCGGTGCCTGATCCAGGCGGCCATCGACGTCCTCACCAGGTGGATGGCCACCGACCTCTCGAAGAAATAGCGCGCTGACGTATCATGCCGGGACAGTTCCCCCAAGGAGAACCCGGAAATGGACCTCATTACGCGCGCCAAGAACATCTGCCTGTCCCCGAACACCGAGTGGCCCGTCATCGCCGCCGAACCCGCGACCGCGGGCGGCCTGATCGGCGGCTACGCCGCGCCGCTCGCGGCGATCGGTGCCATCGCCGGCTTCATCGGTGGCTCGATCATCGGCCACACGCTGCCCTTCGTCGGCCATTACCGCGTCCCGATGGTGTCGGGACTGGTCACCGCCATCCTGACCTTCGCCATGGCCCTGGTCGGGGTCTTCGTGCTCTCGCTCATCATCAACGCGCTGGCACCGACGTTCGGCGGCGAGAAGAATGACCTGCAGGCGCTGAAGGTCGCGGTCTACTCGTACACCCCCGCCTGGCTGGCGGGCGTGCTCAACATCTCTCTGCTCCTCGCCATGCTGGGGATCCTGGCGGCACTCTACGGGTTGTACCTGCTGTATCTGGGCCTGCCGCGCCTGATGAAGTCCCCCCAAGACAAGGCGCTGCCCTACACCGTCGTCGTTCTCATCTGCGCCATCGTGATCTCGATCGTGCTGGCGGCGGCCACCGCGATGGTCGCCGGGGCGGGAATGCTCGGCGGCGCCTCGTCCACGGCGAGTTCCGGCGGCGACGTGCAGTTCGACAAGGACAGTGCGCTCGGCAAGCTGCAGGACATCTCGAAGAAGATGGAAGAGAGCGCGAAGAAGGGGGAAGCCGCGGCGAAGAGCGGCGATCCCAACGCCCAGGCGGCCGCGGCGATCGAGGGGCTCGGTGCACTGCTCGGCGGCGGCAAGCGCGTGGATCCGGTCGGCATCGATCGGCTCAAGCCGCTGGTGCCCGAGACGCTCGCCGGCCTGCCGAAGACCTCGAGCAACGCGGAGAAGACCGGCTTCGCCAACCTGATGGTCTCGAAGGCCGAAGCCACCTACAGCGACGGCGCCGGCAAACGGGTGGTGCTCGACATCTCGGATACCGGGGGCGTCAGCGGCATCATGGCGCTGGCAGGGTGGGCGAGCGTCGAGGGGGAGCGCGAAGACGACACCGGCTCCGAGCGCACCCAGCGCATCAACGGACGGCTCACCCACGAGAAGACGTCGAAGAATGGCGGCACCAATGAGTTCGCGCTCGTCATCGCCGAGCGGTTCGTCGTCAGCGCGAAGGGGACCGGCGTCGCTGTCGCCGCCCTCAAGGCCGCGGTCGGCGGCCTCGACCTGGCGAAGCTCGAATCGATGAAGGACGTCGGCGTCACGAAGTAAGCGGAGGGCAGCCGGGCGGAGCCCTGTTCTCGACTATTCCTTCGTGGTCTTGGTGATCACGGTGGTCTTCGGGGAGGCGTGGGCATCGGCCCGCGGTGAGATGGCTACTCGGCCCGGAGCGCCTTGATGACATCGACGCGCGAGGCGCGGGCGGCCGGCAGCAGGGACGCCAGCACCGCGGCCGCGACGAGCACGGCCGCCGCGCCCGCAATCGGCAGCGGGCCCGGCAGCCGCACCTCGGTGATGTAGCTGCCGACCACCCGTGCCAGCGCGAAACCGCCGACGACCCCCGCAACGATCCCCGCCGCCGCGATCACCGCTCCCTCTCCCAGGACGCGCGTCAGCAGGTCGCGCGGGGCGGACCCGATCGCCAGCCGGATGCCGAACTCGCGCGTGCGCGCGCTCACCGAGAACGCCAGCACGCCCGCCACGCCCACCACGGCGATCACGAGCGCCACCGTGGCGAAGCCGCCGAACACCAGCGCGTTCAGCCGCTCCGGCGCCAGCACCTCGGCCCGCACATCGTCCAGCGTCGCCGCCTTCTCCACCGGCTGTTCCGGCGACAGCTGGCGGATGATGCGCGTGATTGACGGCACCAGCGCGTACGGATCGGTGCTGGCGTGGACGAACAGGCGGCCGCCGCCGATTTCCTGCTCGAACGGGTGGTACACGCTCATCGCCGGTCCGGCGACGATGTTCTCATCGTCGATGTCGGCGGCGATGCCGACGATACGGCGCGGCGTGGTGCCGACGTCGATGAATTTCATCACCGGATCCGTCCACATCAGCCGCCGGTTCACGGCGTCCTGATTGGGGAACATCCGCTGCGCCAGGCTCTGGCTCACGATGACCACCGGGTCGGCGTCGTGCCGGTCACCGTCGTTGAAATCGCGGCCGGCGATAATCGGTACGCCGAGCGCCGCGAAGAAGCCGGGCGAGATGGTGCGGAAGCGCCCGCGCGGGTCCTCTTCGCCGTTCGCCTTGGCGTAGCCCTCGACCGAGAACTGGAAACCTGGGCCAAATCCGCCGGCGTCGCGCCAGGGGACGGTCGTTCCCACGGCGACGCGGTCCACGCCCGGTAGCTCCGAGATCCGGCGGATCGCTTCCTTGTACATGCGCGCAAGCTCGTGCGGTTTGCGCGCGAAGGACACCACCGGGACATCGAGCGCCAGCACGTTGCGGGTGTCGAAGCCCGCCGGCGACCGCTGGAGCGACAACAGCGTGCTCAGCAGCATCCCCGCCCCGGCGAGCAGCACGAACGACGCCGCAATCTGGATGACGGCGAAGAGGCGCAGCCGACGGTTGGTGCCCCGGGTGATGCGCACGTTGCCGCTCGAGAGGCCGAGGCCGTTGGCGGCATCGGCGGACGGCAGCCGCGGCACGAAGGCCAGCAGCACTGCCGCGGCGATGGCGAGCCCGACGCCGACCCACAGCAGCGTCGCGTCCACTTTCACGTCGAGCGCCCGCACCGAGAAGCGCGCGGCGTAGCGCGCCAGGATGGCGACCATCGGCCGGGCCATCAGCACACCCAGGATGGCGCCCGCGCCACACAGCACGAGGCTCTCCGCCAGAAGGGTGCGCCGCAGGGCCGCGGTGCTGGCGCCGAGGGCGGCGCGGACGGCGAGCTCTCCCTCGCGCCGCACCGAGCGCGCCAGGATCAGGTTTGCCACGTTCGAACAGGCGATCACGAACACCAGTGCCGACGCCGCCAGCAGCACCAGCAGCACGGTTTTCGCGGACGAGGTGACCTGGTCGCGCAGCGTCACCGCGTCGATGCGGAAGTCGCCGTTCGGCGGGTACGACTCGGGATGCTGTGTGACCATCGCGGCGTGCACGACGCGCAGTTCCGCGCGGGCGGCCTCGACGTCGGCTTCCGGCGCCAAGCGTCCGAACAGCTCGGTCATGCGATGGACCCGGCCGTCCACCATCGTGGCCGAGAGGTGATGCGGGCTGGTCACGACGTTCGCGATGATCTCGGTCTCCGTGGGATACGGCACCGATGGCTCGAGGACGCCGACGATCGTCGCGGTGCGATCCGCCAGCCGGATGGTCTTGCCGAGGACCGAGCGGTCGCTGTTGAGCGACGTGGTCCAGAATCGATACGTCAGCACGGCGGCGCCCGCCGCCTTCGGTCCATCGTCGGTCGCGTCGAGCAGCCGCCCGATGGCCGGCCGCAAACCCATGACCTGAAAGTAGGAGCCGCCGACCACCCCGGCGCGCACCACGCGTGGCTCGCCAAGACCGATCATCGTGAACTCGACCGTCGAGAAGTCACCGAACGACGTCAGGGTGGTGATGCGCGACTGCAAGTCACGGATCTCCGGCACCGAGAAGTTGGCGTTCTCCGCGCCGATGCCGCGGGCGCTCTGGCGGATGTAGACCAGGCGGTCCTCATCCTGGTTGGCGAGCGGCCGCAGCAGCACGCCCCGGACGACGCTGAAAATGGCGGCGTTGGCGCCGATGCCAAGGGCCAGCGTCAGCACCACGGTCAGGGTCAGGCCCTTGACCCGCCCAAGGGACCTCAGCGCGAATCGGAAATCGGTCATGAAGCTCATACCCTCTGATTACTCGTCGAACGGCAATCGCGTTGTCGGTCATTCGCTGACCCCGCCGAAGACCTTCTCGAGCTCGTACGGCGCGGTGACCTCCAACTGATCGTAGCGGCAGTCTTGCGGCGGCTTGTCGGGACGCCAGCGCACGAACGTCGTCCCGTGGCGGAAGCGATCGCCCTGCATGTGGTCGTACTTGACCTCGCAGACGCGGGCGATGCGCAGCGGCTCCCACGACAAGTCCTTGCCGGCGCTCCACCGGCTCTTTCCTCCCGGCATGCGCGTGGCGTCGCTGCCGCCCGACGCGGCCCAGTCCCGCCAGGGATGCTCCGCGAGCGCGTTCTTACGCAGCGGCGCAAGCTCGATCGCGAGCTCCAGGCGTCGTGCCATCGTGAAAGCGGATGTCACTCCCACGTGATGCAACGAGCCGCTGTCGTCGTAGAGGCCGAGCAGGAGCGACCCGACGGCGTCATTCCCGACCTTGTGCCAGCGGAAGCCCGCGACGACGCAGTCGGCGGTGCGGGCATGCTTGATCTTGAACATGGCGCGCTTGCCGGGCTGATAGGCGGCGTCCCCCGGCTTCGCCATCACGCCGTCGAGGCCGGCGCCTTCGAAGCGTGCCAGCCAGTCGCGCGCCACTGCGGGGTCGCGCGTCACCGGCGTCAGGTGCACGGGCGGCTTCACCCCGGCGAGCAGCAGTTCGAGAGTCGCTCGGCGTTTTGCCTGCGGCTGCGCCCGCAGGTCGCGCCCGCCGGCGGCGAGCACGTCGAATGCGACAAAGGCCGCAGGGGTGGCCAGGGCCAGCTTCGCGACCCGCGACGCGGCGGGATGGAGGCGGAGCTGGAGGGCGTCGAAGTCCAGGCCCTTCGCGGTCGCAATCACGATCTCGCCGTCGAGTACGCAGCCCGCGGGCAGCCGCTCGAGCAGGATGTCGTGCAACTCGGGGAAGTAGCGATCGAGCGGGCGCAGGTCGCGGCTCTGGATGAAGACGTCCGAGGCGCTGCGGAAGACGAGTGCCCGAAAACCGTCCCATTTCGGCTCATACAGAAGGCCGGCGCCCTCCGGGAGCTTATCCGTCAGCTTCGCCAGCATCGGTTCGACCGGCGGTTCGATCGCGAAGGTCATGCTGGGATATTTTCACCTTTCTGCGCACCCCACGCAGAACTATCATCGGGCGGCGGTAGCCAAACCTTACACTGCCGTTACAGGTTCGAGCTGGGAGGCTGAATGCATTTGCTCGCTCGCGCGGCGCTGCTGATTTGTGTGCTGGTCGTGCCGGTCGCGGCAGGAGCCCAGACGACGGGAACCATTACCGGCATCGTCAAGGATGCGAGCGGTGGGGTGCTTCCGGGTGTCACCGTCACGATGACGCAGGTGGAGACCAGCCGCCAGGAGACCGCCGTCACCGACGGCGAGGGGCGATACACCTCGCGGCCGTTGCCCCTGGGGACCTATCGCATCGAGGGAGCGCTGTCGGGATTCAAGGGCTCGTCGAGAGCCGGCATCCCGCTGACCATCGACGAGGTCGCCAGAGTCGACTTCATCCTCGAGGTCGGCGCCGTCACCGAGGTCGTCGAAGTCGCGGCGCAGGCGTCGCTGGTGGACGCGCGCAGCTCCTCGGTCGGCAAGCTGGTCGATAATCGGCGGATCGCGGAATTGCCGCTCAACACGCGGAACGTCTACTCGCTGATTTTCCTCACGCCCGGTGTCGCCGGCACCATCGGCAACGCCTACGGCGACCTGCGCTACACCATCAACGGCGCGCGGCCGCGCAGCAGCGACACGCTGATCGACGGGCTGACGGCCACCTTCCCGACGGTGACGGGGGGCGCGGGCATCTCGGTGTTCCCCTCGGTCGACGCCATCCAGGAGTTCAAGGTGCTGGGCGCGACCTACGCCGCGGAGTTCGGCCGCAGCCTCGGCAGCGTCGTCAACGTCGCCTACAAGTCGGGGTCGAACAGTTTTCACGGCAGCGCGTTCGAGTTCGTGCGCGATTCGGCGCTCGATTCCCAGAACTACTTCCAGAAACTGCGCGGTGAAAAGCTGGGGGACTTTTCGCGCCACCAGTTCGGCGGGTCCGCCGGCGGCCCGATCCAGACCGGCAAGATGTTTTACATGGTGGCGTACGAGGGGCTGCGAGAAAACGGCTTCGCGTCGAGCACCTTGACGGTGCCCACCGCGCTCGAGCGGCAGGGGGACTTCTCGCGGACCTTCGCCGCCAACGGGCAGCTCGTGCGGATCTTCAACCCGTTCACGACGCGCGCGAATCCCGCCGGCGGATTCATCCGCGACCAGTTCGCCGACAACCGGATCCCCGCCAGCCTGATGGATCCGGTGGCGCTCAACGTCCTGAAGTACTACCCGCTGCCGAACCTGCCGGGCGATCCCGTGACCGGTCGCAACAACTACTACAAGACGGGCACCTCGAATCTCGAGACCAACAACAGCGACGTGCGCATCGACCGCAATTTCGGCGCCTCGGGCCGGGGGTTCGCCCGCTACTCGCACCGGTTCGTCGCGACCGCCCCGCTGCAGGCCTTCCCCGACGAGCTGGCCATCGCGGAAGGGCGCGTCATCGAGGAAAACCGCACGCACAACTTCGTCAGCGAGTACAACCGGACCCTCGGCAACAAGATGCTGGTGACGGCGCGGATCGGCTTCGCGCGGACGCTGTTCGTGTTCGACAATCAGGGCCTGGGCTTCAAGCCCTCCACCCTCGGGCTGCCGGCGTCGATCGACAACTCCGTGGATCGCCAGATGTTCCCCGCGTTCGGCGCCAGCAACTACGTCTCGCTGGGGGGCAACGACCACCGCTACAACGCGTTCATGAGCTACCCCGCGCTCCTCAGCCTGACGCGGACGAGCTCGCGGCACACGCTGAAGACCGGCCTCGACGCCCGCATGATCCGGGTCAACGTGTGGGAAGCGCGAGCCGCCGGCACGTTCAATTTCTCGGCCGGCATGACGCAGGGACCCAACCCGAGCACGGCCAGCACCACCGCCGGCAACGCGATCGCCTCGCTGCTGCTCGGCACGGGGACCACGAACAACGCGCTCATCCAGAACTGGAAGAACGTCGCGTCGCAGAACTTTTACTTCGGCGGATACCTGCAGGACGACTGGCGCCTCAACAGCCGGCTCACGCTGAACCTCGGGCTCCGCTACGACTTCGAGACGCCACGGACCGAGCGCTACGATCGGATGAACTACTTCGATCCGAATGCGCTGTCGCCGCTGGCCGCGCGCGTGCCGCAGTTCCCCAACCTGCGCGGCGGACTGGTCTTCGTCGGCGTGGACGGTAGCGACCGGAGGCAGTTCAAGACCGACCGCAACAACCTCGGGCCGCGTGTCGGCGGCGCCTTCGAGATCAACTCGAAGACCGTCGTGCGGTCCGGCTACGCCCACCTCTATGGCGGCTCGTATCAGCAGGCCAACGGCACGGTGGGCCCGTTCGGGTTCAGGACCGAGAACCTGTGGGTGTCGACGATCGACGGCATCACGCCGTTCCGGCTGTTGCGCGATCCCTATCCGGCCGGCTTCACGGCGTCGCCCGGCGCGAGCCAGGGCCTGCTGACGGCCGCCGGCGGCGCCATCCAGGCGCCGCGGCGCGACGGCAGCCCCACGCCCTGGAACCGCCAGTGGAACGTCACGCTTCAGCGCGAACTGCCCTGGCGGGTCGCCGCCGAGGTCGCCTACGTCGGCACCGAAGGCCACGACCTCTCGACCAACACGGAGGGCGGCCTCAATCTCAATCAGCTCGATCCGCAGTACCTGGCGCTCGGCTCCACGTTGAACCAGACGGTAGCGAACCCGTTCTTCGGCATCGTCAATAGCGGCATTCACGTGTCGCCGACGATCAGCAGAGCGCAGCTGCTGCGGCCGTATCCGCAGTTCACCGACGTCATCCCGCTGCAGAACACCGGGTCCACCTCGCTCTACCACGCGCTGCAGGTGAGCGTGAACCGCCGCATGAGCGGCGGGCTGCTGCTCGCGGGTTCGTATGTGTGGTCCAAGGCCGAAGAAGAGGGCGAAACGCACCAGAACAGCTACGACGTCTCCGCCAGCCGGTCGGTCGCGTCGTACGACATTCCGCATCGTCTCGTGCTGAGCGCGCTCTACGAATTGCCCTTCGGCCACGCTCGCCGCTTCGGCTCGAAGGCGCCCGCCTGGCTGGACATCGCGCTCGGGGGCTGGCAGGTGAACGGCATCATCACGGTGCAGAGCGGCACGCCCCTGACCATTGCCGCCAGCAACACCGCGGGCCTCTTCAATCCCGTCACCCGCGCGAACTGGAACGGCAAGGATCCCCGGCTCGACGGGCCCAGTAACGAGCGGCTCCAGAAGTGGTTCGACACGTCGGCCTTCAGCCAACCGTCGGCCTTCACGTTCGGCAACGCGGGAGCCACCTTCCCGCTGCTGCGCACGGACCGCGTCAGGAACCTCGACCTGTCGCTGTTCAAGAACTTCTCACTGCCGGCGCGGATGAAGCTGCAGGCCCGCATCGAGGCGTTCAACGCGCTCAATCGCGTGCAGTTCGGCTCGCCGAATACAAGCGTCACCTCCAGCTCGTTCGGCGTCGTCACCTCGCAGGCGAATATCCCGCGGCAGCTCCAGTTCGGCGTCAAGGTGCTCTGGTGAAGCGGTGGTATGCTCCGCGACGAGTTTGGAGCAGCCCCGATGATTCCAGCAGTCTCCCGATCGCGTGGCCTCGTCTGTCTTGCCGTCGCAGTGGCGTTGGTCCAGATGCTGACCGCGCAGACCTCGCCAACGGTGCCCCCGCCCGCCGCGCAGGCGGCGCGGCCCGGGCCTGAGCCGGGCCCCGATTCGAGGGTCCAGCCCGGCACACCCACGGGTGAGGTCATCAAGGGGGAGTTCGCGCAGAGCACGGTTTATCCCGGCACCTGGCGCGAGTACTGGGTTTACGTCCCGCAGCAGCTCGATCGCTCGAAGCCCGCACCGGTGATGGTGTTCCAGGACGGTCTCCAGTACAACGCGCCGGTCGTGCTCGACAATCTCATTCACCAGAAGGTCGTGCCGCCGATGATCGGCGTGTTCGTGTTGCCAGGCCGCGTCAAGGGTGCGACCTCCGACGCGCTGGATCGCATGAACCGCAGTGTCGAGTACGACACCGTCAGCGAGGACTACGCGCGGTTCCTGGTGGACGAACTGCTGCCGTTTGTCGCCACCACCCACCGCCTCTCGCTGTCGGCCGACCCGAACGACCGGGCCATCGCCGGGAACAGCAGCGGCGCGATCGCGGCGTTCGCGGCCGCGTGGCAGCGCCCGGACGCGTTCCGGCGCGTGTTCAGCGCCATCGGCACTTACGTCGGCCTGCGCGGCGGCAACCAGTTCCCGGTCCTCATCCGCAAGACCGAGCCGAAGCCGATTCGCGTCTTTCTCCAGGATGGCCAGAACGATCTGAACAATTACACCGGCAGCTGGTTCATCGCCAACCAGGACATGCTGTCGGCGCTCCAGTATGCCGGCTACGACGTCCGCCACGAGTGGGGCGACGGCGAGCACAACTCGCGGCAGGCGACGCAGCTCTTCCCCGCCGCGCTGAAGTGGCTATGGCGCGACTGGCCGGCGCCCATCAAGGCGAACCCGGAGGGCACCTCGCGCCAGGACGTGTTCCAGACCCTGCTTCCCGGTGAGGCCTGGCAGCTGGTGAGCGAGGGACATCGCTCGACGGATGGACCGGCCGTGAACGACAAGGGCGAGCTGTTCTTCAGCGAGCCGGCCGCGAACCGCATCCATAAGGTCGCACTCGACGGTAAGGTCACCGTCTTCGCTGAGAACACCAGTGGCGTCAACGGGATGATGTTCGGGCCCGACGGACGACTCTACGCGGGCGCCACGCGCAGCAAGCAGATCGTCGCCTACGGTGCCGCCGGCACAACGGCGCTCGTCGCCGAGGACGTGGCGGTGAACGACCTCGCGGTGAACGTCAAGGGCGATCTCTACTTCACCGACTCCGCCGCCAAGAAAGTCTGGTTCGTGCCCAACGGCGGCAAGCCGCGCGTGGTCGACGAGGGGATTGAGTATCCCAACGGGGTGATGTTCTCGCCCGACCAGTCGCTGCTCTACATCTCGGATCATGCCGCGCAGCTCTCGTGGGCATTCCAGATCCAGCCGGACGGCTCGCTCGCGCACAAGCAGCGCTACTTCTACGCCCATCTGCCGGATGCCGCCACCCGGAGCGGCGCCGACGGCATGGTGGCCGACACCAATGGCAGCGTCTATATCGCCACCGCGCTCGGCGTGCAGGTGTTCGACCAGATCGGGAAGTGCCACGCGATCATCCCGGCGCCCGCGCGGGGATCGCTGTCGAGCGTGAAGTTCGGCGGCGCCAATCTCGACGAGCTGTACGTCACCAACGGCGGCAAGGTCTTCAAGCGCAAGGTGAAGACCACAGGGGTGGTCTCGTGGCGCCCGCCGATCAAGCCGCCCGCGCCGCGCCTGTAGCTGACCGCCGCCGCCTGCCGCACGTCGTAGTGCGTTCGCGCTATTCCCGGCTGCCCCGCCGGTCTTTATAGTCCGCGCCTTCTGTTTCACCCGGAGGACATCAGCGGAGTGAAATCTTGTGCGCGATCTGCTAAGCCGTCGCGACAGGCTAGACGTCGGTCAGGTGCTCGATCTGGCCGGTGCTATCGCCGATCTGCTCCTGCTGCACGCCCATCCGGTCGAGCACGGTCAGGAACAGGTTCGTCATCGGCGTGTCCTTCGGGTAGACGATGTGCCTGCCGAGGCGCAGGTCGCCGCCGCGCCCGATCACGGCAACCGGCAGGTCGTCGTGGGTGTGACGGTTGCCGTCGCTCAGCCCGCTGCCGTAGACGATCATCGAGTGGTCGAGCAGCGAGCCGTCGCCGTCGGGCGTGGCTTTCATCTTCTTCACGAAACCGGCGAACAGTTCCATGTGCATGGTGTTCACCGTGGTCACCTTCTCGACCCACTCCGGATTGTTGCGGTGGTGCGTGAGCGGATGGTGCGGATCGGGTACCCCGATCTCCGGGTAGGTCCGCATGCTGCCTTCTCGGCCCATCATCATGGTGACGACACGAGTGGAGTCGGTCTGGAAGGCGACGATCTGCAGGTCGAACATCAGGTTGACGTAGTCGGCGTAGAGGACCGGCACGCCGGTCGGCCGGTCGATCGTCGGCGTCAGCCCCGTGAGGTCCTGCTCGGCGCGCTCGATCCGCCGCTCGATTTCCCGGATGGACGAAAGGTACTCATCGAGCTTGCGGCGATCCGCCGGGCCGACGTCGGCGATCAGCTGCGCCGTCCGCGCCGTCACGAGGTCGAGGATGCTGCGGCGGTGGACCAGCCGGCGGGCGCGGGTTTCCGCCGGGACGCTGGTGTCGATGTCGCCGAACAGCCGCTCGAAGACCAGCCGCGGGTTGGTTTCGGGAGGCATCGGTGTGGCCGGTCCGCGCCACGCCAGGCTGTTGGTGTAGGCGCAGGAGTAACCGGAATCGCAATTGCCGACCGTGCGCGAGTCATCACAGCCGAACTCGAGGGAGGAGAAGCGGGTGCGGCCCTCGAGATGCTTCGCGGCGATCTGATCGACGGAAATCCCGCTCTGGATATCGGCGCCTGCGGTTTTGCGCGGGTGCACGCCCGTCAGGTAGGACGCGGCGGCACGGGCGTGGTCGCCGGCGCCGTCCCCGAGCGCCGCGCCGTTGCGGTGCGCCAGCCCCGACAGCACCAGCGTGTCCTCGCGGAAGGCCTCCAGCGGCTTCAGGATCCTCGAGTACTCGTAGCCGGCCCCCGCCGCCTTCGGCGTCCAGTCCGCCATCGTCACGCCATTCGGCACATAGGTGAAGGCGAGACGGACCGGCGCATCGGCGCCGTTCCTGCCGGCGGCCATCACCGGCGCGGCGAATGCCGGAGTCATCGCATCGAGGGCGGGCAGGGCTATGGCGACGCCCATGCCTTTGAGAAAGGTGCGGCGGGGCAGATGTCTGCGCGTCACGATCACGGCGTTCCTCGTTTCTGCGGTGGCGGCTCCGGCCAGGGCTTGCGCGACTGGAACGGCAGGCTGTTGGCGATCTCGAGCACGAGCGTGGAGAACCGGTAGTGGCTCGCCGGCAGCCGGCCGGCGATGTCTTTGACGATGCGCGTATCGTAGCGCTCGAGGCCGCGCCCCAGCGAGTAGGTCAGCAGCTTGCTGGTGAGCGCCCGGGCGAAGACGTCCCGCTGCGCCGACAGTACGACCCGCAGCTCCTCGGGACCATTGAACGTCTCGCCGTCCGGCAGGCGGCCGGTGGCATCGATCGGAAAATTGCCGTCAGCTGTCCGCCACGCGCCCACCGCGTCGAAGTTCTCCAGCCCGAAGCCGAGCGGATCCATCCGCTTGTGGCATGAGGCGCAGGTCGGGTCCTTGCGGTGCGCTTCCAGCTGCTGTCGCAGCGAGGCCGCGGTGCCAATCGACGCCTCCTCCAGGTTCGGCACGTCGGCCGGCGGTGGTGGCGGCGCGGAGTCGAGCAGGTTCTCCAGGATCCACTTCCCTCGCAGCACCGGCGACGTGCGGGTCGCGTAGGAGGACACGGTCAGCACGCTGGCCTGGGTCATCACCCCCGCGCGGGGCGTGCCGGTGAGGTCGACGCGGCGGAACGCCGGGCCTGCCACACCCGGGATGCCGTAATGGCGGGCGAGACGCTCGTTCATGAACGAGTACTTGGCGTCAAGAAAATCGAGGATGCTGCGATCCTCACGAACGACATGCGCGACGAACAGTTCCGTCTCGCGTCGCATCGATCGACGCAGGTAATCCTCGAAGTCGGGAAACCGCTCGCGGTTGCGGGTGGTGGATTCGAGCGCGCGGAACTGCAGCCACTGGCCGGCGAACTGCTCGGCGAGGGTTGCCGCCTTGGGATCGCGCAGCATCCGCCGCACCTGCGCCGCCAGCACGCCCGGAGCGCGCAGGGTGCCGGTGTCGGCGGCCCGCCGCAGACTCTCGTCCGGCATGCTGCCCCACAGGAAGTACGACAGCCGGGTCGCCAGTTCGTGCTGCGTGATCTGCTGCGCCGCTACTGGGCGGAGTGACGGACGATTGCGCTCGATGCGGAACAGGAAGTCAGGGGAGACGAGGATCGCCTGGATCCCGACCGACAGCCCCTCGTCGAAGGAAGACTCGTCCTGCTGTGCCTGGCGCACCAGTGCCGTGTACTTCGCGACCTCCGCGGGTCCGACCGGGCGACGGAAAGCGCGCCGCGTCAGATCGGTCATGATGCGCGACGCGCACGCGGGCTGGTGCCCGCCGGTGCGGTGCCCGCAGCTGTAGACGGCAGCCAGACTCGCGGCGGCAGGGCCGGTCACCTGCGCGTAGGGACCGCCGACGTCCAGGGCGGTCACCCGCGCGCCGTTCAGCGGCATCTTCTGCAGCTCCACCTCGGCTTCGTCGAAGCGCTTGCGCGCCTGGGCGAGGCGTTCCGCCGACGCGCCGGCCGGCGGGGTGAACGTGCGGGGAGGATCGGCGCGCCGCGAAGGGTTGGGGCCGCCGTAGCGCGGCGGGAGACCCTCGAAAATGCGCGGAATGGCCACCGCGAGGGAATGCTCACCTGCGGTCAGCGGCAGGCGGAACTCCGTGGTCTGACCGCCGAAATCCTGGCGGTCGCGGTCGAAGGACGCCGCGGACTCGGGATCGTAGACCTTCGACGCGACCTGTTGTTCGTCCACCCACACCGTCAACTCGATCGGTTCGGAGTGGGCCGGCCGCACGCCTCCGAGGGAGACCCGGACGATGTATTCCGCCGTGACCGGTACCCGGTAGGGGGCGTGGAACGCGTTCGACAGGCTCAGCCCGGTGACGTCGTACTCCGGCGGAACCGCGCGGGCCTCACCGGCGCGTCGGCCTTCCGACCGCAGGCGTGTGAGCGTCGGCGACACCGCCGGCGCGCCGAACAGCGCGGCGCGCGCGACCCGCTCGGCGGCCGACATGTATTTCTCCATCAGGACCGGCGACAGCGACAGCACGTCGGCGATATTGTCGAAGCCGTAACCCGAGTCGTCCTGCGGGAAATCGTCGGCCGGGCGGCTATCGACGCCCAGCAGGTCGCGAATGGTGTTGTTGTACTCGGAGCGGTTGAGCCGGCGGGCGGTGACGCGGCCCGGATCGGGCGGCGTCACGCGATCGATGCGCGCCAGCTCCTTCGCGAGCCAGTCGGCGACGGCCTGCCGCTGATGCTCCGCCGGCTGCGGCTCGTCGGCCGGCGGCATCTCGCGCTCGCGCAGCTTCACCACAATGTCGTCCCATCGCTCGCGATCGACAATCAGGCTTGCCACCGACGTGAGTGACTCGAGATTCAGATCGCGTTTGTGGCGTTCGTTGCCGTGGCACTCGATGCAATTCGCGTCCACGAACGGCCTGACGATCCGCTCGTAGCCGTCGGCGGACGCCGGCGTGAGGAGCGCGGAACCCGCCGTGGGGGCAGGCCCGTCCTGCGCGGGGCCGCCCGGCCGGCGCCCCTGCTGGGCGGTGCCGATGGCCACGGTCAGAACGAACAGTCCGGCGACGAGGAGGGCCCGCATCACCTCGGATTATGCCCTCACTTCGGGACAATTTGGAGACGATTCCGCGGGGCGCGTATGGTAGCGCTTCTCCGGTTCCGGGGGTAGCCGTCAGGCTGAACCCGACGGGCGTCGAAGGCGAACTTGACGTAGTTGGCAGTGGGTGGATGGCCTGCGTGAACCTGCGCGCTTCATTGCAGGCGCCTTCCCAAAAGCGCCGCGCCTTCCCAAAAGCGCCGCCCCCTCCCGGCGGACTTACCGCCGAGGTGGGAACGGCCCGACCGAACCTTTTTTGACCGCTGGCTCGTTGAAGGCGCGTTCCACCAGGTCGTTTGGATCCGTGGACACCGGGTGGTCGCGCCACAACCACCGCATCATGTCCGGCATGATCGCCCCCGCCTGTTTCTGGCCGTGCCGGCCGATGCCCCAGGTGTAGTTGAGGTCATAGCCTTTGTCCGAGAGGGACCGCATCAGCCGGACGTTCTGCACGAACCAGTCGCGTGTCTCATCGTACTTTCCTTCGCGGCCGACACCGCGGTTGTCGTTGCGGCCGTCCTGCAGGTAGATACGCAGCGGCTTCTTCTCGCTGGTGCGGACGAGATCCGCGTAGGCGTGGCCGCCGCGCAGGTTCGTGAAGCTGCCGATCATGCTGAGCACCTTGCGGAACTCGGCGGGGCGCTGCCAGGCGACGGTGAAGGCCGCGATGGCGCCCGAACTGGCCCCGCCGATGGCGTGCCGCTCGGGATCCTTTGCGATGTTGTAGGCCCGGTGCAGGGCCGGCATGAGTTCGTCGACGATCACGCGGGCGTATTTGTCGTCAAGGGCGTTGTACTCCTGCGGACGGTTGGTGTCGCGGTCGCCCCAGTTCTGCGGCGTCGGCTCGGGCTGATCGGGCCGGCGGCCGGGATTGATGAAGACCGCGACCATGACGGGAATCTCGCGCCGGTAGATCAGGTTGTCGAGCACGTTCGGCGCGCGCAGGTCCCCGGCCATGTTCATGAACGCCTGGCCGTCGTTGAAAATCATCAGGCTCGCGGACACCGTGCTGTCGTACTGCGCCGGCACGTAGACCCAGTAGGTGTGCTGGGTGCCCGGGTACGCCTCGCTCGGCAGCGTGAAGGGGCCGCGCAC
>JBKJRJ010000245.1:0-9086 GCA_046594705.1 Vicinamibacterales bacterium | reverse complement strand
ACCACCCCCATTTTATCGGTTTCGGCGTAGCGCACCCGCAGCGTGGACACCGAGGAGGGCATCAGCGGGCGACCGCCGTCTCCGCCGCCGCCCGCAGCTCGTGGATGGCGCGCTCGGGGTCGGCCGACCCGAACACGGCGTTCCCGGCGACCAGGATGTCGGCGCCCGCCGACACGATGCCCGGCGCCGTGCGGACGTCGATCCCGCCATCGACTTCGATCGGCGCGGAACTGCCTGCGCGCCGCAGCAGTTCGCGCACGGCCCGGACCTTAGACGCCGACCGCGGGATGAAAGTCTGTCCGCCGAACCCGGGATTCACCGTCATCACCAGCACGTAGTCCACGTCGCCCGCGATCTGTTCGAGCGCGGTGACGGGTGTTGCCGGGTTGAGCGCGACGCCGGCTTTCGCGCCCAGCCCCTTGATCAGGTGGATGACCCGGTGCAGGTGCACCGTCGCTTCCGCGTGCACGGTGACGCTCGCCGCGCCGGCCCCCACGAACGCCTCCACGTAGCGCTCCGGCTGTTCGATCATCAGGTGCACGTCGATCGGCAGCCGCGACACCCGCGACAACGACTGCAGTACGGGCACACCGATTGAGATATTGGGCACGAAGTGGCCGTCCATCACATCGAAATGGATCATGTCGGCGCCAGCGCGCTCCGCCAGCGCGATCGCGTCGCCAAGCCGTGCAAAGTCAGCGGCCAGCAGCGACGGAGCGATCTGCACGTGGCCCGCCGGCTTCATCAGCGGCTCACCTCGAGCGAAATCGGATCGCCCGCGCCGAACTGGAAGCCCCCCTGCGGGCTCTGTCGCAGGACGATGCCGGCGGGAACGCCGGGATAGGGATGGTCGCCGACCACCGAGACGCGGAAGCCGCGCGAGCGCAACAGGTCGGCGGCCCGATCGCCGTTGACGCCAATCAAATCCGGCATCACGTAGGTGTCACCGCGTTCGCCGCGGTTGATGAGGAGCGTAAACCGTCCACCAGCCGGCATGGTCTTCTGCGGCGGCGGGTTCTGCGCGACGACGGTGCCGGCGGTGTAGTCACCGGACCGGATTTCCGCAATCGAGGCGAGCTGCAGGCCGTCCTGCTGCGCGCGTAGTTGCGCCGTGCGCTCGGATTCGCCCAGCAGGGCGGGCACCGACTGCGCCCGCGGACCGCCGCTGATCCAGACCTTCACGCTGCGCTCGCGGCGCGTGTGCGCGCCGGGCTGGGGATCCTGGCTGACGATCGTGCCGACCGGAGCTGACGCGTCGACGCGCCTGGCTTCCTCGACCTTCAGGTTCAGTCCGGCCGGCGCCAGCAGGACGCCGGCCTGCATCGCGGTTTTTCCCGTCAGCGGCGGCACCACGACGTCGCGCGTCTTGATCGCGAACCGCATGGCTGCGGCCGCAAAGACGAAGTAGGTCAGGAGCAGCGCCCCCGCCAGGAGCACGCGCTTGCCCGCGCCCCAGACGCGCGTCGATAACGCCATGTATCCACGTAGTTTAGCATTCCCCCACGCGGACCAGCATGGCGGCGTAAAAGGCCTCCAGTCCGTCTCGGAAGGGCAGCGTCTTCAGCGCTCCTTGATCGTCCAGCAGGGCCGCCAGCTCGGGTCGCGCCGCGAAGAGCGGCGGGGTGGCGCGGCGGAACTGGGGATGGCCCGCCAGGAACCCGTCCACGATGGCTTCGTTCTCTTCCGGCTCGCTGGAGCAGGTGGAATAGACGAGACGGCCCCCCGGTCGCACGACCGTCGCCAGCCGATCCAGCATCTCACGCTGTACGGCCGCCAGCGACGCCAGGTCCTCTTCAGTCCGGCGCCACCGCACGTCAGGGTCACGGCGAATCGTGCCCAGTCCGGAGCAGGGGGCGTCCACCAGGACCAGATCGAAGACGTCGCGGAACGGCGGCCGCGAGCGCGCGTTGGCCTGGACGATGCGGACCCGCGCGGCGCCGGCTTCGGCGACGGTCCGTAACAGCAGGTCCAGCCGCCGGCCGCGGACATCGGCGGCGACGATGATGCCTTCGTCTGCGAGCGCGGCCGCCATTTGCGTGGTCTTGCCGCCCGGTGACGCGCAGGCGTCGAGGATGCGCTCGCCCGGTGCCGCGGCGGTGAACTCACCGACCAGCTGAGAGGTCTCGTCCTGCACGAAGAATGCTCCCGTGTGCGCCAGCGGCGTGAGGAGCGGGTTACCGGCGGCGACCACCAGCCCCTCGGCCGCAAACCTGGCGGGGGTCGTCTCCACACCGGCCGCGCGGAGCGCTTCCGCCAGTGCGGTTGTCGTGTTCCGCAGCGTGTTGGCCCGCAGCGTCAGCGGGGCGGGCGCATTGTCGAATCGTTCCCAGGCTTCCGCCGCGTCGGCGCCGTGGCGTGCCAGCCAGCGCGCCGCGAGCCAGCGCGGGTGCGACAGCGTGATGGCGAGGAGCTCCAGAGGCGGCTCGGTCGGCAGGGGCAGCGTCCCGCGCTCGCGCGACACCCGTCGCAGCAGCGCGTTCACGAAGCCGGCCGCGCTGCGTTTGCCGGCTTTTCCGGCGAGCTCGACCGCGTCGTTCACCACCGCCGAGGCCGGGACGCGGTCGAGGTGGAGCAGCTGAAACATGCTGATCCTGAGGATGGCGAGGATCTCGGGGTCGAGCCGCGCGGCCGGACGGGCGGCGAACACCTCGATGACGTGATCGAACGCCCCCTGCCAGCGGAGGGTCCCGGTCGCGATCTCCCCCGCGAGGGCGCGGTCGCGTTCGTCGGCCAGCGAGGTGCGGGCTCGTGCGAGCGCTGCGGGCAGATCCGCGCGTCCGGCCGCGACCGCCAGAATCGTCTGGTAGGCGGCGATCCGGGCCGGCGCGATCACGCCCCCAACCGTGCGCCTTCGAGGACGGTGCTCCCCTTCGGGTCGCGGCCGGCGCCGTGTCCCGCCAGGAACTCCCTCGTCGTCATGGTCCGGCGGCCTTCAGGCTGGAGCTCGAGGATCCGGAGGGCGGTGCCGCCGCCGCACGCGACGATCAGATCGTCGCCGTGAGCGCGAACGATCGTGCCCGGGGTCAGGTCTGGGATTGGCGCCACCTCGGGGCCGGCCGGCGTGGTGCGGCGGAGCACGAGGCGGACGCCGTCGAGATGGGTGGAGCCAAGCGGCCAGGGCTGCAGCCCGCGCACCCTGTTGTGGACGGCCATCGCCGGCTCGGTCCAGTCGATCGTCCCTTCCGCCTTGGTGATTTTCGCCGCATGCGTGGCGGCGCTGTGGTCCTGCGGAGTTTCGGTGGCGCGTCCCGCCGCAAGGTCGTCCACCACGGGGAGCAGCAGAGCGGCGCCGAGGTGCGACAACGCGGCCTCGACCTCGCCGCTGGTGGCGTGCGCCGCGATCGGCAGCGTTCCGGCCGAGAACGTCGGCCCGGCGTCGAGTTCGGTGGCGACGCGCATGATCGTCACGCCGGTTTCCGCGTCACCGGCCAGGACCGCGCGCTGGATCGGCGCGGCGCCGCGATAGCGGGGCAGGATCGACGCGTGCACGTTGATCATTCCCAGCCGCGGGATCGCGAGGAGCGCGTCCGGCAGGATGCGGCCAAAGGCGACCACGACCCCAAGATCGGGATTGAGGTCGCGCACCTGCTGGAGGAACGCCTCGTCGCGGATCTTCGCCGGCTGCAGCAGCGGGATCCCGCGGGCCTCGGCGATCACCCGGGTCGGCGTGGGCTGCAGCTGCTGCCCGCGCCCTTTCGGCCGATCCGGCTGCGACACGACGGCCACGACGCGATGCCCGGACTGTGTCAGGGCGTCGAGAGACGGCCCCGCGAATTCGGGCGTGCCGAAGAAGATCACCCGTAGGGACGCAGGACCAGCGGGACCGGGGACCCTGTTCACCACTTGCCGGTCTTCTTCAGCTTCTGAATCTTGCGGACGATCATCTCGCGCTTGATGCCGCGCAGGCGATCGATGAACACGACACCGTCAAGGTGATCCATTTCATGCTGGAAGGCACGCGCCAGCAGGTCTCTCCCCTCGATCGACTGGGCGTTGCCATGCCGATCGAGTCCCTGGACGAGGGCCAGCCGCGGGCGGACGACGGTGGCGTTGAATCCCGGCGCACTCAGGCAGCCCTCTTCCTCGAGCTGCGTACCATCGCGCGAGACGAATGCCGGGTTGACCATCACGATCAGCTCGCTCGCGCTGCGGCCGATCGACAGATCGACGACGAAGACGCGCAGCGCAACGCCCACCTGCGTGGCGGCCAGGCCCACGCCAGGGGCCGCATACATGGTCTCGATCATGTCGTCGACCAGGCGTTGGAGGCTGTCGTCGAAGACGGTGACCGGACCGGCGGGCTCGTGCAGCGGCCGCTCGCCGTATCGCAGGATCGGGCGGATCATCGTCCCGGGGCGAAGCGCGCGCGCATCGCGCCGTCCGCGGCGGACATCGCCCGCTCGATCGCCGCGACCGAGTCGCCGCCGAACCGCTCGAGCAGCGCGTCGGCGAGCACCAAGGCGACCATCGCCTCGCCGACGACCGCGGCGGCCGGCACGGCACAGACATCACTGCGCTCGATGGCGGCCGGCGCCTCCGTCATGGTGGCCAGATCCACGGAGCGCAGCGGCTTCATGAGCGTGGAGATCGGCTTCATGTAGACCGAGAGCCGCAGGTCTTCGCCGTTGGTGACGCCGCCTTCGAGGCCGCCGGCGTGGTTGGTGGGCCGGGCGAGACCGGTCGGGCTGGACCCGTCGCCCGGGACGATTTCATCGTGCACGCGGGATCCCGGTCGCGACGCCGCCTCGGGACCGAGGCCGATGCCCACCGCCTTGATCGCGGGAATGGACATCAGCGCCTGCGCCAGCCGGCCATCCAGCTTGCGATCCCACTGCACGTAGCTGCCCAGGCCGATCGGTACGCCGGTGACGATAATCTCGAAGGCGCCGCCAAGGGTATCGCCCGCCTCCCGCGCGCGATCGATCTCCGCGATCATGGTCTGCTCGAGAGCGGCATCGACGCAGCGAAGCGGCGCGTCATCGGCGAGCGCGGCGGCCGCTGCGAAGGCGATCCGCTCGCGGTCCGGTACGGTGATGCTGCCGAGCGTGAAGACGTGACTGGTGATGCGGATGCCGGCGCGGGCGAGCAATTGTTTCGCCAGCGCGCCGGCGGCGACGCGGGCCGCCGTTTCCCGTGCGCTGGCGCGCTCGAGGATGTCGCGCAGGTCGTCGCGCTCGTACTTCGCGCCCCCCGCGAGGTCGGCATGGCCTGGCCGCGGGCGGGTGACGGGCGCCCGGCGCGCGCCCCCGGCGTCGGCGGCGGCCTCGGCGGTCGCCCGCATGGTGTACTGCCAGTTCACCCAGTCGCGGTTCTCGATCAGCATCGCCACCGGCGCGCCGAGCGTCTCGCCGGCCCGCACGCCCGACACGATCTCGGCGCGATCGAACTCGATCGCCATCCGGCGTCCGCGTCCATAGCCGCCCTGGCGGCGGCGCATGTCGCGCGCGATCGCCTCGACCTCGATGGGGAGTCCGGCGGGCAGGCCTTCGACGATCACGACGAGCGTGCGGCCGTGTGATTCGCCGGCCGTGAGAAACCGCAGCATTAGCGTGAAATTGTATACGAAGTTTCTGCGCCCTTCGTGTGCCGGAACCACCATGCGGCGCGGATTTGCGGGAGTTTTCGACGGTCGTCCTCTTGCACTCCGGCGTGGCAGTTCCTCGCGATGCCGCTGATTGCCGACCGGTTTTTTCGCCTGCCAGCTGGCGAGGTCGTGGATCTTGCCACCGGTGAAATGGTGTGTCTGGCCCTCGCGCCGCCGCGCGTCAGCCGGCCCGATCACGTGGCGGCGTGCGACCGGCTCGCCGCGCTGCGGCATCCGCTGCTGCTGCCGCTGGTGGATTACGGGCTCACCGGCGCCCACTGGTTCGAGGCGCATACGCGCCTCCCGGCGCTGCGGGTGCCGGGTGCCGATCGCCGCGAGGCGGCGCTGCACCTGGTGCGCTTCCTGCGCGCCGCCGGCGTGGAGCTCGACGCAGGGCTGGCGGCGCGCAACGTGCGCCCGGCGGTTGACGGACCCGCGGCCGCGTGGCGCCCGGTGGGCGTCTTCCTCCAATGGCGGTGCGCGCTCGACGCGATTCGCGCGGTGATCGAGTCGTCCGGCCCCTTGGGGGTGACGGCGATCAGTGTGCACGGCCCGGAAGGGGCGGGACTCCGCACCGCGCGGCTGCAGGTGGCGCGCCTCGCCCGGCTGTCGGGGTTCGTCGTCATCGACAGCCGCTTCGGCGCGCTGGAGGAGGCGCTCACGCCACCTCGCCACCTGTGCGTGCTCGACTGGACACCCTCGTCCCTGGCCCTGCCGGCGGCCCTGGGGCTCGCGGCCGCCCACGGGGCGCGGCGTCATCTTTGGATTCGCTTCTGCCGGGACGCCGCCACCGGCGCGAGCGCGATTGACCTGGAGCCCTTCATGACCAGCGAGCTGATGGCCGCGATCCACGCCGACCCGCACGTCGGGCCCTCGGCTGCCGAAATCCGTGGGGCCGCCGCCGCGGCGGGAGGACGAGCGTCGACTCTGGTCGCCGCCCTGTCCTCGGGGCTCCGGCTTCGCGGCGGGGCCTCGTGGGTGCACGAAGCGGCGGCCGAGTACGTGGCAGCGCCGCGCGCGCCGGCGCAGCGCCCGGTGGCCGCCGGGATCGCCCGCCTCGAACGCGCGGTGGCGGCGGCTCGCACCATCGCGGCGCGCGGACGTCACGCCCGGGCGGTGCGCCTGCTCGAGCGCTGTGCCACGGCGCTGGCCGCGCGAGGTGCCACGCACGCCGCCTCGAACGCGTCGTGTGTGCTCGGCGACCTGCTTTTGCACCGCAGCCGCCCGGTTCGCGCCGTCGCGGCGTTCGAGAATGCGGGTCGCTGGTCGCCGGACGAACCGGTGGCCATTCGGGCCCTGGTGGGCGGGGGCTGCGGGTTGACTGAGCAGGGGCGTCTCGCCGACGCCGAGGCGGCCTTTCGCACGGCGATGCTGGCCGCATCGAACGGCGACCCGCAGTGTGCGGCGCGGCAGGGTCTCGCCTTCGTGCTGACGCTGCGTGGTCGGCTCGACGCCGCTGAGGAGGTGCTGGGCGCCCACGCGCCGGCGCTGCTCTCGACCGTGCTGCGCCTGAAGGGAGATCTCGCCGGGGCGGCCCATGCTGCCGCGCGCGCCATTCGCGAGACGCCTGCGTCAGACCCGGCGGGCGTGTGCGAGGCCCGCCTCGCCGCCGTTCACGTGCACGCGGCGCTCGGACAGGACGAGCTCGTCCGCTCGCATGCGGCCGGGGCGATGCAGGCCGCCCGCGGCTCACGAAGTCCGGGATTGCGCTGGCGCGCGGCGGCCGAGGTCCTGTCGTGCCTCGAGCAGTGCGGGGTCCCCGGCAGCGGAGCGGGGCGCCGCCGGCTGCTCTCGGCGGCGCACCGTCTGCCGCCGCTGGCCGCGGCGCGGATCCGGACCGCGCTGCGGCGGCCTGGGGAGGACCCCGAGGATGTGAGGCGCTTCGTCGAGTTGTCAGGAGCGGTGATCTTCGCGGCCACGCCGGACCGGTCGGCCGACCTGATGCTGCGATTCCAGGCGCTGCTCGACGCCATCCACGACACGCCGGATGAGGAGACGGCGCTGCAGGTCATCGCGGCCGATCTGCTGGCTGCCGTGGAGGCGTGCTCGGTGGTGATCCGATCCGCCCGCCTGGGCCGGCCGGTCGCGTCCGCCGGCCGGGCGTGGCCGGGCGAAGAGACGCTCGCCCGCGCCGTCCTCGACGGCGGACGCCGCGTCTGCCGCGACGGCCTGACGCCTGAAGCGGCCGCGCCGGTGGTGGCCGGCGGCAGCGTGCTGGGATCGATCGCCGTGCGCTGGGTTCCCGGCGCGAGACCACCCGCCGCCCGCGCCCAGGATCTGCTGCGGCTCTCCGCCGCCGCGGCGGCGGCCATGCTCAAAGCGCTGCGCCCCGCCCCAACGGCCGACGCGGACGAGGCGCATCGCTATCCTGACGATCTCCTTGGCCGCGGCCCGGCCGCCGATCGCTTGCGGGAGGCTATCCGGCGAGCCGCGCTGGCCCCCTATCCCGTGCTCATCGAAGGGGAGAGCGGCAGCGGCAAGGAGCTCGTCGCACGGGCGATCCATGCGCGCGGACCTCGGCGCGCGCGCCGCTTCTGCGCCGTGAACTGCGCGGCGCTGACCGACGATCTGCTCGAGGCGGAGCTCTTCGGTCATGCCAGGGGCGCGTTCACCGGCGCCGTCAGCGAGCGGCCCGGGCTGTTCGAGGAAGCCGACCAGGGCACGCTGTTCCTCGACGAGGCCGGCGAACTCACACCGCGCGCGCAGGCCAAGCTGCTGCGGGCGTTGCAGGAAGGCGAGGTGCGGCGCGTCGGCGAGAACATGCCGCGCAAGGTCGACGTGCGAATCGTCGCCGCGACCAACCGCTCGCTCGAGGACGACGTGCGGGCCGGACGCTTCCGCGCCGACCTCCGGTTCCGGCTCGACGTGATCCGCATTCCGATTCCGCCGCTGCGCGATCGCCCCGACGAAGTGCCCTGGCTGGTGGAGCGCCTGTGGTCCGAGGCGGCCACCCGCGTCGGCACCCGCGCGACGGTGGGGGACGACGTCGTCGCCGCACTGGCGCGCTACGACTGGCCGGGCAACGTCCGGGAGCTGCAGAACGTGATTGCCTCGCTGGCGGTTCACGCGCCGAGGCGCGGCCGCGTCCCCGCAGCGTTGCTGCCGGGGCACATCGCGGCCGCCGCCAGGGATCGCGGCTGCGGCTTCGACCAGGCCCGCCTGGATTTCGAGCGCCGTTTCATCCGCGCCGCGCTCGCGCGCGCCGGCGGCCGCAAGAGCGCCGCCGCCGCACAGCTCGGCGTCAGCCGGCAGGGGCTCGCCAAAATCATCAAGCGCCTCGGCATCCTGGAATGACTGGTCCGGCCGCGGGCTCGTGATTTTTTCTGATGAGCGGTGGACCGTTCGCTCGTAATCTATGGGGGCGATGGCCCGCTACCTGCTGCGCCGCCTGCTGCTGACCCTGCCCGTCCTGCTCGGGGTGGCGACGCTCGTGTTCGCCCTGATCCACCTGGTGCCCGGGGATCCGGCGCAGTCGATGCTCGGCGAGAGCGCGTCGCCCGCC
>JBKJRJ010000142.1:0-4177 GCA_046594705.1 Vicinamibacterales bacterium | reverse complement strand
TTTCTACATCAACGACAAGCCGACCGGCGCGGTGGTCGGCCAGCAACCCTTCGGCGGCGCCCGCGGCTCGGGCACCAACGACAAGGCGGGCTCGAAACTCAATCTCGTCCGCTGGGCTAGCGCGCGCACGGTGAAGGAAACACTCGCCCCGCCGTCGGACTACACCTATCCGTTCATGGGTGAGGAGTGAACACCAGAAGCGAACACGAATGACCCGTGCCGAAGCCTAAAGCCTATTTCTTGCCGCTCGGACTATCGTCCGCCTTCAGATCTCCGAGGGCGTACTGAATGCCGGCCAGCACGTGCTCGAGCATCGGCCGCATCGCGTAGACCCGCTCGTGATGGCCGTGCGCTTCGTAAAACACGCGGCCCTTGCCTTCCCGGCGAATCCAGCTCAAGGCGTAGTCGTGATCAGCGCGCGGGTTCGGTTCCTTCGCCTTGTCCGCGGTGCTCATCTTGTCGTAGTCGACGCTCGTGAGGACGTGCACGTTCGTGCGTGAGAAGGATTCCTGGTTATAGGTGTAGGTCTCGTCGCGAATCTCGAAGCTCTGTCCCTTGAACATCCTGGTCAGCGGGCTCTTCGGGTCGTCGATCTTCACCGTGATGAGCTGTGGATCGTTCCAGTGGTGCTTGAAGTAGCCGCCGATGATCGTGTTCCACTCGGGCCAGAGCGGCTCGCCGCCGGGCTTCGCCGGGGCCGCGCCGCGCCCGCCGGCCGGCGCTCGCTCGCAGGACGACCCGTGGTACGAGTCGGACGCCGCGTGTAGAGCGGCGATGCCTTTGCCGCCGCGAATGAACGCGAGCAGCGCCGCCCGCCGGGCATCGGTCGCCGCCTTGTCGTTCGGATCATCGAGGAAGCAGCCGGTTGTACTGTCGAGGAAGATCGCGTCGTACTGCTGCAGGTTTGCGGTATTGATGTCGGCGGCATCGTAGGTAATCGTCGTCTTCCACGCGCCGGTCTTCGAGCCGAGCGCGTCCACGGTCTTCGCGGCGAGCGGGATGGACGAGTGGACGTACCCTGCGGCCCGTCCCAGCACGAGCACCTTGCGTGGCTTGCGCGGCCTCGCCGGCGCCTTGTCGGGCAGCGCCGCCATCATGTTGTCGACGTCCGCCTGGCAGGCGACCTGCGGGTTGGCGCTGCGGCCGCCGCACGCTGGCGGCGCAGGGGGTGGGGTCGGGTTCGGCGGCTGTTGTGCCATCAGCGGCCCGATCGCCCATCCGAGCACCACGGCCGCGCAGGCGGCCGTGGCCAGCGACGCGGTTGATTTCATCTTGTCCATAAGGTCCCTTTTCGATCTGCCTCGCGTATCGAATTCGATTGGGTCGGCATCAGAAGTCGAGCTTGAGTGCGAACTGCATCTGGCGGTTGTCGCCGACCGTGTTGGAGATGCGGCCCGCCGTCGGCGATCCGATGTTGGCGTTCGGGAAGCCGAACTGCGGGGTGTTGAGCAGGTTGAAGGCTTCGGCGCGGAACTGCAGCTTGACCCGGTCACCCAGGATCGGAAAACGCCGGGCCAGCGAGACGTCCACGGTCTTGGTGGGCGGGGCGTTGAGCACGCCGCGTCCTGAATTACCGTACGTGTTCGGCGTCGGTGCCTTGAACGCGCTGATGTCGAACCACTGATCGACCGTCGGGTTGTCGAGACGGCCGTCACCGATCCGATCCGGCCAGGATGGCGCCCCGTTGTTCACCCCCGTGTTCAGGAACACCGTGAAGGGCCGGCCGCTGGCATAGGTGGCGATGCCGCTGAACTGCCAGTTGCTGAAGAGCGCGTTGCCGATCGTACCCGAGGCCAGCTTGTGATTCCTGCCAAACGGCAGGTCCCACACGTGGCTCAGCACCAGGCGATGCTTCTGGTCGAACCCGGATGGTCCGCGGCTCTTCTCGAACAGGGTGATGCTTTGTGGCCCGCCGACGGCGCCCCCGCCGGAAGCCGCCGACCCCGCCATATCCTCCGACTTGCTCAGCGTGTAACTCAGGAGAAACTGCACGCCGGAGGAATAGCGCTTCAGGAGTTTGGTCTGCAGGCTGTTGTACCAGGACTTGTTGGTGGACTCGCTCTGGACGATCGTCCCGACATTCGAGAGGGCTTGGATCAGCCGGCGCGAGGCCTGCGAGCCCGGTCCGGGCTGGACCTCGTTGGGGTTGTTGATCCAGACCAGGTTGTGACCGCGGCTGCCGACGTAGGCGACTTCAGCCATCAGGGTGGAGGCGAGCTGACGCTCGTAGCTCACCTGCCAGGTGTCCATGTGGGGCGTCTCGTTCGAGAATGCGTGACCGACGATGCGGGGGTTGGCCGCATTCAGCTCGGCCGTCGTTTTCGGCTTCACCTGCACGATGGGCGGGAAGGGGTTGGACAGGAGCGGCACCCGGCTGGGGGAGAAGTCGGTCGGGTTGGTCTCGACGCTGTAGTTCTGCGAGATCAGGTACGGCACCTGGATACCGAGCAGATTGCTGGCCGACTGAGGGAGAGGGAAGAAGCTCCTGCCGTAGCCGCCGCGCACCACGTTCTTGGCATCCCCCGTGACGTCCCAGGCGAGGCCGAGCCTCGGAGCCAGGTTGTTCAGATCGGTTTCCTTGTTGGCCCGCCGGGTGGCGCCGTCTTCGCCGGCGTAGACGAGCCTGTTGGCGACGCGGTCGAAGTTGACCAGCCGGTTGTTCTTCTCGGTGTCCGGCACGTAGACCTCGTAGCGCACGCCCAGGTTGACGGTGACCCGCGAGGCGATCTTCCAGTCGTCCTGGATGAAGAGCGAGTGTTCGGAGTTCGTCAGGTCGTAGGGTTCGAGGAGAAAGCCGCGCGAGCCGCCCGTCGTGTAGCCGAGGAGCAACGTGGCGAGACCGGACCCGCCGTTGTTGGCCTGGGGGTTATTGGTCAGGTTGCGGCCGATGCCGATGCTTCCCCGCGTGTCGGTATTGGTGAAGGGAGAGGGCTTGCGCACGATGAAGCGGTAGCCGGTCTTCAGGCCGTGTCGCCCCTTCAGCCACGCCACGCTGTCCTCGAACTGGTAGTGGGTCTGCTTCGGGTTCACCGGCAGAAACGATGGACCTCCCGAGATGCCCGTGACGTCCTGGATGTTCAGGTTGGGCAGGCCGCTCGTGAACTCGCTGACGTTGATCCCCCGGATCCCCAGGCTCTCGGCGGCGTTGATACCGAAATCGGACTGGACGGTCTCGGGGTTGGTTTCCGCGAAGCCGAATCGGAACTCGTTCACGGCCGTGGCGCCGAGGACGCGCGTCCAGTTGGCGGCCCCGCCCTGGGTTTTGAGCCGGGTGTTCTGGATCCCGGCCACGAAGGGGCCCAGGTCGAACCGCGATGCCGCGAAGTCTGGCGTCGCCAGGCAGCACGCGGCCTGACCCTGGGGCGCGTCGAGACTGAAGCGCTGGTAGCTGTAGCGGCCGAAGAAGCTGTCCTTCTCGGTGGCCTTGTGATCGAGCCGGCCGGTGAAGTTCCGGTCGCGCACGGAGCGGTTGACGGTGGAGGTGTAGTTGTCGAAGTTGCCGGTCCCGTTGTTCGGCAGGGGGTAGATGCTGGCGACATTCAGCCCTACCGTGTTGAACCGGTCCGACGGGATGATGTTGCCCGGGAAGGGCGTGCGGATGAACCCGCTGCCCCCCGGGTTGGGCTGCGTGGTGAGCGGATCGTAAATAAGAATGAGGTTTCCGTTCCGGTCACGGTAGTTGCTGAAGTCGCCCCGCCGTGTGGCGGCGGTGGGCACCGTGTTGACGAAGGTCTGGCCGCGGTCTTCCCTGAGGCCCGCGTAGTCGAAGAAGAAGAAGGTCTTATTCTTGAAGAGCGGCCCTGACAGCGACGCCCCGTACTGGTGGCGGTCGAGCGGGGCCTTCTTGGCCGTGGGCAGTGCGAAGTAGTTCTTGGCGTCGAATTTCTCGTTGCGCAGGTACTCGAACACCGTGCCGTGGAACTCGTTGTTGCCGGACTTGGTGGAAATCGAGACGACACCGGCCCCGCGCCCGAACTCGGCCGAGAAGATTCCGGTCAGCACCTTGAACTCCCGGATCGACTCCACCGTCGGCGCCACGATGACGGTGTTGAAGGTGTACTCGTTGTTGTCGATGCCGTCGATCAGCCAGGCGTTGGCGTTGGCCTGGGAACCCAGGGCGTTGAAGTTGGACGCCCCGCGGGGGTTGAAGGTCGACGCGCCCGAGACGTTCTCCCCG
>JBKJRJ010000104.1:0-8449 GCA_046594705.1 Vicinamibacterales bacterium | reverse complement strand
CTGCTTCCGCTGCATCCGGTTGCCGCCGCCGAGCGGCTGCTGCCAGACCAGGGTGCCCTTGATGCGATCGACGCACCACAGGTGAAGGTTCGGCGCCTGTCCGGTGTCAGGCAGCGGATCGGCGACGTTCAGGAAGATCCGGTCACCCCAGATGACCGGCGTCGATCCCGACAGCGCCGGCATCGGCAGCTTCCACAGGATGTTCTCGGTCTGCGTCCACTTGACCGGGAGGTTCTTCTCCCCGCTGATCCCGTTATGCGACGGACCGCGCCAGTGCGGCCAGTTCTCCGCGCCCAGTGGGGCGACGGCGCAGGCGATGAGGAGGGCGGCGAAGGTGCGCGTGCGCATATCTCAACTCCACGACAGCCGACAAAAACTATTTGCTTTCGCTTCGTGCCTTGGTGCCTTCGTGCCTTGACGAAGGACCGTGGGCCCGTCACGACTACTCTGCTCTAAGCGCGCCGATCAGTGGCGCCCGCAGCGCCGCCCTCGTCGCAATGAGCGACGATACCAGCCCGGCGCCAAGCACCGCAACCAACAGCGACCAACCGCCCGCCGACAGGGGCAGGCGGGCGCCGCGCTCCAGCGCCGTGGGGGCGATGGCCACCAGGGCACTCAGCGCGCCGGCCGCCAGGCCCCATCCCAGCAGGACGGCGTTCTCCGAGAGGATGATCGCGAACAGATGCGACCGGCTGTAGCCGACCGCCCGCAGGAGCGCCAGTTCGCGGCGCCGCTCGAGCACGTTGCGCAGCAGCACTGCCGCCAGCCCGACGGTGCCGACCAGCAGCCCGAGCCCGCCGAGCGTCTGGAACGTCGAGAGATAGGTGTTCTCGACCGCATGGAACTCGGCCAGGCGCTGCGCGGTGGGGACCGCGTCTGCGCCCAGATCGGCGGCCCCGCGTTCCACCGCGGCGCTCACCTCGGCCGCCTGGCCAACCGGCACGTCGATCATGAGAAAGCGGTAGCCCTGCTGCTCGGGAAAGAGCGCAATGAAGCTGGCCTCCGCCATCAGGATTTCTCCCTGGAAGACGCTGTCCTTCAGCGCGGCGACGAAGCGCAGCCGCACGCTCTTGCCGGCATTGCTCACGACGAGCTCGTCACCAAGCCTCTTGTGAAGAACGTAGGCCAACGAGTTCGCGTCTGCCGCCACCGGGATGACGCCGTCGGGCAGCGTCTCCGTCAGCAGCAGCCACGGGTTGGCCGTTGCCGCTTCCGTCGTGGCGAGCGAACCCGCGAAGGCGAAGCGGCCGGCGTCGATCAGCCGACGGCTGACGCCGAGGATGCGCGGGTTGGTGGGCTCGTAGAGGTTCAGGCAACTGGTTTCGTCGCCGGGACGGACGCGGAACGACTCGATCGTCACATCGCGCCGCCCCTCCAGCCCGATCGTCAGGCGGCCCTCGGCGGAGTTGGGATCGTGGATGACGGGCAGCAGCAGATCGACCATCAGCGGATAGCCGCCGGTACCCGAATGCCGATCGGCAGCGTCGATGTTCACCTTGCGGAAGGCGTCCACTGAAATCAGGATGAAGGTCGCGGAGGCGATGACGGCGATGGCGAGCACGCTCCGCCCCGGACGTTCGGAGGCATTGCGCACGCCCACGCGCGCAACCGAGTGGATCGCGCCGGCGCGCCCGGGCGCGCGCAGCCACAGGGTGAGTCCGCACAGGCAGGCGATCAGCACCGACGCGCCGGCCCCGAAAAAGGCGCCGGCCGGATCGATCGCCTTGGCGACGGCGGCGCCCATCAGCGTCACGCCCACAAGCGAGAACAGCGCCAACCCCATCGAGGCGTTGATCCGTCCTCGCCGCCGCGTCGCCACGGTGGCCGCGGGGGCAATCTGACCGGCGAGCAGTCCGCGCTCGGAAAGCCTGGCGAATCCTCGGAGCGTCCACCAGATGCAGGCCATCGCGGCGATCACAGCTCCGGCGGCCCCCGCCAGCAGCGATACCGGTGACACGTGAAGGGTCAGTGCCGTGGTGCCGACCGCGCCGGACCACCACGTCCGCAGGCCGGCCATCATCGCTGCTCCGTAGGCGACGGCGCCCGCCATGCCGATGAGGCTGCCCACCAGCGCGAGCGCCAGGCCCTCTGCGGCGAATAACCGGCGGACACGCGGAGTGGTGAACCCAACCGCGCGCAGGAGCCCGACCTCGCGCGCGCGCTGTTCCACGCCGAGGCGGAAGAACAGCACCGCCAAAACGAGCGCGGAGGCCACCAGGAAGAAGCTGAAGTAGACGAAGTACTCGCCGAAGTCGGTCGAGCCGCGTGAGGCGTCCAGCGCTTCGGCCCGCACCGCGCGCACGACCAGGCCCGCCGAGGCAGGGTCGAGCGCGGCCGTGAGCGCCGCCGCGTAACGGTCCCTCGCAACGTCGAGCGGCTGACCGGCGCCCGGCATGAACCGCATCGACGTGCGATCGCCGTAGCGGGACTGCCAGAGCCGCTGCCCCGTCTCGAAGGCCACGAACGCTTTCGGCGTGGTGCGATACTGCTTCCAGTAGTGCTCGTCCTGCGGCCGGATCCGCTTCAAGTCGATCGGGAACGGCGGGTCCCAGTCGCCGATGGTGTCGGCTTCACTGATCCCCGGGTAGACCGGCGACAGGTCGCGATCCGCCGCCGCGCCCGCGATGGGGACGATGGCGGCGACCGTGAACTCGGCGCGCCGAGTCTCCAGCGACCCCGGTTCCAGCCAGACGTAATACTCCAGCGTGACCGGGTCGCCGGCCTTGACCGCGAGCTCGCGTGCGGTCCAGTCGTTGAGCACGATCGACTGGCGTGAATCGCCGGCTGGCGTGACCGCCGCCGCGGGCGCGATCGACGGTAGATGCGTCGCGGCAACCAGCGAGTACGGGACTTCCTTCGTACCGCTTCGCAGGGAGTTGGCCAGGTAGGTGAAGACGGGCCGCGGCGTGAGACCGGCCGTGGTCGCCGCTGCCGTTGCTGCCGTTGTACGCGGCGCATCGACCAGGCCGGCGGCAGCCTCCAGCGCAATCCCGCGCTGTTCGTCGAGCGCCCGCAGCGACAGGCCGTAGTCCTCGATGGCGGCGTCCTGCTTGATCAGCGATTGCAGCAGGGCGTTCAGATCAGCGGCCGGCCCCCCCGGGCGATCCGAGATCAGAAGGGCGTTGACCCGGCCGGGCTGTTCAAGGTCCTGCTGCAGGCGCTTGAGCGGCACGAAGACCGCCCGCACGTCCCCCTGCTGCGGCCGCAGTGAAAAATCACCGAGCTCCGCGGCGGGGACGATTCCTCGCACCGTCAACCTCATCGTCCGTCCCGGGTCCTCCTTCTGACCGTGGAGGGACTCGATCGGGATGGCGGACGGGCGCTCGACGCGGACCAGCACGGTGCTGCCGTCGGTGGCACCGATATCGGCGGCGAGCGCGCGGCTCAGAAATGCGTCGCGATTGCCGGGGCCCCGCCGGCCCGCGGCACCGTGGAACGTCCAGAACCGGTCGTCCACGCCGTAGACCTGCACGCGCGACGCCCGCTGTCCCGATGGCTGCCCGGTGACCAGCCCCTGCATCACGGCGAGCGGCGTGATGCCGCTGAAGGCCGGGCCGAACGCCGGGTCCTTGTGCAGGTCGTCCGCGAGGGCCTCGCGAAAGAAACCCGCGGCGACGACGACCCTGTCGGCGTGGCCCAGGCGCTGCAGGACGAGATCCCGCAGGCTGCCGCGCACCGAGTCACCGACCAGCAGCGCCCCGGCGAGGACCGCGACGGCGGTCGCCACACCGGCGATCACGGCGAGGTTGGTGCGCCAGTAGTGGCGGAGTCCGCGGCGGACCAGATCTCCCCTCGTCATGAACGATACCCGCGACACGACAGCCAAGGCACCACGGCAGAAAGGCACGACGATCGTCGTGGCTTGGTGTCTTGGTGAACTTCGTGATCGATCGGATGGCGCGTCATGGGCGTCACTGGCGATGCAACTGGCTGTCGAGGAGGTCGAACCGTACCGGCAGCTTGTCCGCCAGCTGCTGGCTGTGCGTCACCACCACGAGGATGGTGTGTTTGAGGGCGTGCAGGTCGAGCAGCACCGCCGCGACGTTCTCCGCCGCGACCCGATCGAGATTGCCGGTGGGCTCGTCGCACAAGAGGAGCCGCGGTTCGCGCACCAGCGCGCGGGCGATCGCCACGCGCTGTCGCTCGCCCCCGGAGAGCTCCGCAGGGCGATGCTCGATGCGATCGGCAAGGCCGACCTGTTCGATCAGCTGGCGAGCCCGCGTCTCGTCTTCCTTCGGTTTCGGCGCGACGAGGGTCGGGATCAGGACGTTTTCGAGCACCGAGCATTGCGGCAGCAGGCAGTGGTCCTGGAACACGAATCCGACTTGCGTGTTGCGAAAGGCAGCGAGATCGGCGGCGCTCAACTGGAATGGATTGCGCCCGTCGAGGGTAACGGTCCCGGAGGTCGGGGGCTCGAGGCCGCCGAGGATGTAGAGCAGCGAGCTCTTGCCGCTACCCGACGGACCCATGATGGCCGCCGCGTCGCCGGGCGACATGCTGAACGACACACCGGACAGCACGCGCAGCGCCCCCCGGGGGGTTGGGTACTCTTTCGAGAGATCTGTGACTTGCAGCATCAGGGGATCGTCCGCCTCAAGGCGGAAGCTCCGGGTGTGATGGGACTCATGTGGCTTCCGCCTGACGAAACGCCGAGCGATCGACCAACGCCTCGTACACCGCCAGCAGGCGATCGGTCGAGCGCTGGATGCTGTAGTGCTCCCTGACCCCGTCGAACCCGGCGCGCCCGAGACGATCGGCCAGGGCGGGCTCCTGCCACAGCGACTGGAGCCCCTCCGACAGCGCCTTGCTGTCGTCCGGCGGCACCAGGAGGCCGCCGCCGGTCTTTTCGACGATCTCGGTAAACGCTCCGCGGCGCGGCTGGACGACCGGCACACCCTCCCCCATGGCCTCGAGCAGGAACACGCCCTTGGGTTCGTCGTAGGTGGCCGGCACCGACAGGACGTCGAGGGTCTGGAGAAAGGCGAGCTTGCCGCCGCGGTCGACGGCCCCGTGGTACACGAACTCGTCAGCCAGGCCGGCGGACGCCAGCGCCCGTTTGATCCCGTCAAGGTAGGCGGCCTGACCCGGCGCCATGTAGCCGGCCGCCTCGAGGCGCATCTTCGCGCCGGGTGTGCGGGCGCGCAACTGCGTGTAGGCCTCGGCGAGCACGTGCAGCCCCTTCTCGGGCGCGACGCGCGCAAAATAGCCGACCCGAAAGGTGTCGCCGGTCCGCTTCACGCGCTCGTAGCCGGTGAGGTTGATGCCGAGCGGAACCACCGAGATCTTGCCGGCCGGAATCGCCAGCAGCTCAGACATCGCCGGGAGGTAGGCGTCGCTGACCGAGAGGAAATGATCGACATCGGCGACCTGCGACTGGATCAGGGCGATGGCGCGGCTGCGATAGGGTTCGACGAGCCCGCTGAGGAAAAGGTCTTCTCCCTGGAGCGTGCAGCAGACCGGCCGCTTGAGCGCGTCGCGCAGCGGCCGCGCCAGGCCGATCAGCAACGAGTTGGGCAGGTTGATGACGTCGGGCACCGGTTCGTCCGCCATCCACTCCAGCAGCTTGTCGAATTCCTTGCGCAGGACGCCGCGGTCGCCCTCGAGCATCGAGATCGTCAGATCGCCGAGCAGCTTCGGCTCGGTCGAGAGCGCTCGGCTCGCGAACGCGTTGATCACCCACGGGGTGTCCCACAGCCGATCGAGGAAACGCGGCGTGTGTCGGAAGAACGACGAGTACTGCTGCAGGTAGATGCTGATGCCCCCGAACAGCACCCGCTGGTTGCTGACGTTGGCTTCGTCGGGGTTGGTCGGGGTGTAGAGCGGCAGCAGCGTGACCCGGTGCCCCCGCCGCAGCAGCTCCACCGCCAGGGCGTTGTCGCGCGAGCACGAGCCGCAGTACATGCCCGCCGCGCCGGCGGTGATCGAGAGGATATTCATGAACGGGCCACGGTCTTTCGCGAAGACTGACGCACTAAGACACGAAGGTCATCCGGACCCTTTGTGCCTTCGTGCCGTGCAGCCTTGTGGAAAACTCGTCATACCGGCTTAGATCGCCGCCGTCTGGAACGCCCTGGCGCGAAACAGGAAGTCGATCAGGTTGCCTTCGTGTGGCTGCAGCCAGTTCAACTGAGTGGTCCGCACCGGCCCCATGTTGAGGCGATCGACGTGGACGGCATCGATCAGCTTGCGCTGCAGGTTCGGGTTGTTGGTCAGCGCCGTGCACACCAGCGTCGGCCCCATCGCCTCGAGCAGCTTCGCCTCTGGACACTGGACGACCGTGACGAAGGGGAACATATATTCCTTCTTCGCCGCCGGGGCCTCGGGCGAGTCGCAATGCAGCACGGTCGGCAGCAGGTAGTCGGCCCGTCCCTGTTTCACCAGGCGGGGCGCGCCGCCGCGATGGGTCGCGGTGACCTCGGTCACGCCGGGCGCCTGCAGATCCGCGTCGATCGACTGCGAAATCGCCTCGGCCACGCCGGGCACCGTGAAGGCCGCGAGGGTCGCGTCGGGATGCTCGGGCGGCAGCGGCACGATCGCGGCCAGGCGCTGCCCAATCGCGTCGGCGATCTCGCGGGTGTGGCGGCTGGCCCAGATCCCCGACGTGTTGATGCAGCCGCGTCCGCTGTTCAGGAACACGCTGTCGACCATGATGTCGAGGAAGTCCTCCCACCGATCCACCACGTCGTCGCCAATGACGATCTTCGAGAAGCCCGGACCGTGCGCCTGCACCTTCGGATTGCCGCGGTAGCGATCAACCGTGGGCTGGCCGCCGAAGATCATCGTGCGGTCGAACGCCTCGAGCACCGCGGCCCCGACGTCGGGCCCGCCCGGGTAGAGCGAGATCGCTTCGCGCGGGATGCCGGCCTGAAAGAAGGCTTCCGCCATCCGGTACGGCGTCCACGGCTCCTGTGGGCCCGGTTTCAGCACCAGCCCGACCTGCAGCGGGATGATCGGCAGCCACAGCGTGTGCACGCCGGGTGAATTGGACGGCAGCACCAGCCCGACGACCGGGCTCTGGACCTGGAAGCTGATGGGCACGCCGCGCTCGACGCCATGGCCCGTCGACAGCACGTCAAGCGAGAGCCCGCGGGTGAGGGAGTCGAGGATCTTCCGCATCTCGGCGAGCACGAAGCCGTTCTTCTTCATGTTCGCGCGGCACATCTGCTCAGGCAGGCCGGTCGACGCCGACTGCGCGCGCGCGAACTCATCGGGTGACTGGGTGCCGTCGCCCATCGGCAGGGTGGCGTCCATGTAGAGCTCGCCGGCCTTGCCGGCCCGCGTGATGAGCTCTTCAATCGGAATCTCGCGCAGCACGTCGCGCGCGCGCTGGGCCTTGCGCGCATCGCGCTGGATCATGCCGCCGTTGGCCCGGCTGACCGAGGCGATCGGCTCACCGGTCGAGAAATGGACGACTTCGTCTTTCTCGAGACTGTCGTAGGGCTGACCCCAGCGAAGAATTGGTAGATGCATGGTTGTCCCGGCGGGTCCCGCAGACCCGCCCTGCAGTGCGTCAGTACACGCCGACGGTCGTCGTGGACGCGAAGGCGCGATACGGACGCACGCCGCTGACGCCGTCCCACGGATACTTCTCGTGCGGCGGCTCGCGCTCGCCCTCGTCGCGCTCGAGGAACCCGGGCATGAAGAACTCCTTCGTGAGCGTCGTGAGCTTCACGCGGCCGGTCTGCCCGTACTCCACCACCTTGTTCTGGTCGTCGAAATCGACGACTTCGACAACGGCGCGGGGCTGCGGGGCGTAGTAGGTGATCTTGTAGCCGTTCTCGGCGCCGCTGGGGGCGCTGGCGGCAAGGCCCATCAGCGTGTTGCCGTAGGTCGGCGTCATGTAGGCGCCGTCGAGCAGTTCTTCGTGGGCGAACCGGTTCCACTGGGGCGTGAACTCCGTGCCGCCGGAGAAGATCCCGGTGATCCCCATCTGCCGGATGGTGGTCCCCATCGATTCGAGGCGAAGCGCCAGCGATTCGAGCAGCTTCGGCGTGGTGAACATGCACCGGATGTCGTGGCCGGCCTGGAGGATCGACACCGCCTGGTCGATCACGTGATCCTTGTAGGCCTGCAGATGCTCGCCCCATCCCTTTTTGATCAGCTTGATGACCCAGCGCGGATCGAGGTCCACGCAAAAGCTGATGCCGCCGCGGTGCTGCGCGAGATGCTCGACCGCCAGGCGCAGGCGGCGCGGTCCCGACGGGCCGAGCATCAGCCAGTTGGCGCCGCGCGGAAAATGCTCGTCCGGCAGCGTCCGGCTGAACAGCTCGTAGTCAATCCGGAAATCCTCCGACGCGATGCGCGTCTTGGGGATGCCGGTGGTGCCGCCGGTCTCGAAGACGAAGATCGGCTTGCCCGCCAGGCCTTTCGGGATCCAGCGCTGCACGGGCCCGCCGCGCAGCGACTCGTCCTGGAACTCGCCGAACCTCTGGAGATCGGCGAAGGTCTG
>JBKJRJ010000074.1:0-3571 GCA_046594705.1 Vicinamibacterales bacterium | reverse complement strand
AATGCCACGCCCCTTAACAGCGACGCGCGCGTACTCCTCGGGACGATGCTGTCCTGGGAAGGGCGGTATGAAGAGGCGCGCAAGGAACTCGATCAGGTTCTCGCCGGGAGCCCCACCCACGGCGACGCCCTCCCGGCCAGCATCAATCTCGAGTTGTGGTCCGGCCAGCCCGGACGAGCGGAGGAACTGGCGCGGCGCGGCCTGCGCCAGCGCCCGAACGACACCACCTACCTGCTGGCGCGGGCGCGGGCCCTGGTTGCGCTGAAACGCGCGCGCGACGCGAGAGACGCCGTGGAGCGCCTCCTCGCGATCGATCCGCGCAATGCGCAAGGCCACGCGCTCAAGAAAGATCTTCAAGCAAGCCTGCGGCTCTGGCAGGCGCGGGCGGATGCCTCGTACGACGCATTCAGCGACCGGGCGTCATGGCGTGAAGCGCAGCTGAGCCTCGGGCGCACCACGCCGTTTGGACCGGTCCTGGTCAGAGGCTCCCGCGCGGAACGATTCGGGCTCACCGACCATCAGGTCGAAGTGGAAATGTACCCCCGGCTTCGGCCTGGAACTTACGCCTACGTGGCGGCCGCGTATGCGCCGGATGCCCTGCTCTACCCGCGGTATCGCTACGCCGCCGATTTCTATCAGAGCCTCGGAGCCGGGTTCGAGGGATCCGCGGGATTCCGCCGGCTTGGCTTCGGCAGCGGCGTCAACATCTATACCGGCTCCTTGAGCAATTACCAGGGCAACTGGCTGTTCACGGGACGCCTGTTCGTCACGCCCAACAGCATCACTACCTCCCGATCGGTGCATGCCTCGTTCAGGCGGTATATCGGCGGTGGCGGCACCTACGTGGGACTGCGTTACGGCCGTGACGCCGGGCGGGAGGAACTGCGCACGCTCAACGACTTCGAAGTGCTGGACTCGGACACCGCCGCGGCTGACGCCGCTATCATCGTTGGCGGCCGCCTCGTGCTGAACCTGACGGGCGACTACAGCCGCCAGGACCGAGTCTCGCGGCCGGCGGGTCGCGGCTCCTCGCTGTCAACGGGGTTGGGCGTCCGGTTCTGATTATTTCAATACCCGGGCGATCCGCGCCATCAGCTCACTGGGGTTGAACGGCTTGGTCATGTAATCGTCAGCCCCGAGCTCGAAGGCCCGCATGACATCCTGCTCCCGGCCGCGCCCGGACAGCACGATCACGCAGGGCCATGGCGCGGGTCCCTCGCGCAGCTGCCGGAGGACCTCGAATCCGTCGAGCTTCGGCATCATCAAATCGAGCACGAGCACGTCGACGGCGCGGGCGCGCACCGCACCGAGCGCCGCCGCTCCGTCGAACGCCACGAACACCCGGTAACCGGCGGCGCGCAGCTGCGCGTCGACGATGCGGACGACGTCGGGATCGTCTTCGGCGATGACAACAGTTCGCGCCGCGGGGGTCGCGGGGACCGCCGGCGACCGTCCGAGCCGCTCGGTCCAGATCGCGGTGTTGTGGCCCAGGTAGCGCGCCTCGACCAACGCCTCGTCGGCTTCGCCGATCAACGTTTCCGCGGTCTTGGTGCCGTCTTCCTGGCCGGCCGTCACGCCCATGCAGACACCCTGCAGGCCGTGCGCGGTCAGCCGGACCACCAGGGGCTCGAGCCGATCGCGGGCGGCCGCCGCCGTCATCTCCGGCATCAGGAGCAGCATCCGCGTCAGATCGTAGGCGCCGATGACGTCGCGTCCGCGCAACTCCTGGGCGAGCAGGATGGCGACCTCTCCGTGGCGATCGGTCGGGAGGCGCACCATCGCGAACGCCGCCGGCGATCGGCCGAGCTGTTCGCTCGCGACGGCAAGGAACGCGTCGTAGGTGAGCTCGCGCGCGGCCCCGGGTCCACCCGCCACGGGCGCCTGGCGGGCCCGGCAACGATCGATCACGATCTGGATGCGCAGCACGAGCTCGCGCATGTCGACGGGCTTGGTCAGGAATTCGTCGGCGCCCAGCGCGAGGCCCGCCAGCCTGTCGTCCAGATTCGCGCCGGCCGTGATGAAGATGACCGGAATGCCGGCCAGCTCCGGGTCCGCCTTGAGCAGCCGGCAGATCGAGTAGCCATCGAGCCGGGGCATCGCAATATCGAGCAGAATGAGCGCGGGCTTCTCCGCGCGCGCGACCTCGACCACCAGCTCGCCGGAAATGACGGTCACGGCGGCGTACCCTGCGGTTTCAAGGGCGGTCGTGACGATGGCTCGCTGGTCCGAATCGTCTTCCGCGACGAGGATCGTGGCTGCGTGCTTGGCCGTCACGGGCGCCGGGATCGCCCAGTCGGGAGGATTCGCCAGTTCTTTGGCGTACGCCTCGCGAATGGTCTCGACCAGGCCGCGGGCGGCCGCGCCATCGAAGGCGCCGGGCCGGGCGATGAGGAGCTCGAGCTCGGAGGCGCGCGTGCTGATCGTGGGAAACCCGATGGTCCCGGCCAGGCCGGCCATTCGATGGACCAGGTGTGTCAGGGCCGCGACCGGTCCCTGCAGGCCGAACGAGGCGACCTGGTCAACGAGAATGCGGATGGAGTCCCACTGGGCGGGGAACGTGGTGACGAACCGCTGGCGCGTATCGGACAGAACCTGCTGTAAAGACATCGTCAGTGGTTACTCTACTGTAGGCCCAGGCCTTCGCTGAGCCTGTTCCCTATTGCACAGGGCACGGCTCGATCGGGTTGCGTGGATCAAAGAGCACTTCACGATCGCGAAGTGATACACGGGCCGACGCAATCCCTTCTGGCGCCGAGTTCCCCGCCTCCCTTGCCTGTAGCCGCGAGTTCTACCCGACGCTCGTCGCCATCTGCAAAGCCTGGTGCCGTTCGTCCGCTTCCTCAACGAACCGCTGACGCCGAACGCCTCACCGCGGACCGGGCGGCAGATGAGTGACGAAATACCGTCCGATCAGCTGATAGACGTGGGCCGTCGTCCCCTGGCCTTCCGAGATTGAATGCGATCGGTTCGGATAGGCCATCAGATCGAACGGTTTTCTCAGCTCCACGAGCCGGTTCACGAGACGTTCGGTTCCCTGGTAATGCACGTTGTCGTCCCCCGACCCGTGCACGAGGAGAAGGTCCCCCTTCAGATTCTCCGCGAAGTTGATTGGGGAGCCGGCCTGGTAGCCTTCGGCGTTCTGCTCCGGAACCCCCATGTAGCGTTCTTGATAGATCGTGTCGTACAATCGTTGATCCGGCACCGGCGCGACGGAGACGCCGACTTGGTAGACGTCGGGAAACCGGAACATCGCGTTCAGCGTGTTCGACCCGCCGCCGCTCCAGCCCCAGATCCCGACGCGCGATCGATCGATGAACGAATGTGCGGCCGCGAGCGCCTTGATCGCCGCCGCCTGATCCTGCGCCGACAGCACACCGACGGCGCCGTAGATGACCTTGCGCCACGCCGCGCCCTTGGGCGCCGGTGTGCCGCGGTTGTCGAAGCTGATGACGAGGTAGCCGGCGTCCGCCAGCGCGCGATAGAACAGCCGCCCGCCGCTCCACGCGTCGGTCACGGTCACCGACGCGGGTTCGCCGTAGACGAAGACGATGACCGGATACTTCTTCGCCGC
>JBKJRJ010000553.1:0-4175 GCA_046594705.1 Vicinamibacterales bacterium | reverse complement strand
ACGACCGGCAATCCGCAGCCGGTCATCGCCTACAAAAACCGCCCGGGCGCCAATCTCTTCACCGCGTCCATCGTCGCGCTGAATCCCGACGATGGGACGATGAAGTGGTACTTCCAGGCGTCGCCGCACGACACGCACGACTGGGACGCCACACAGACGCCCGTCCTGTTCGACGCCGACTTCAACGGCCAGCCGCGAAAGCTGTTGGCCCAGGCCTCACGGAACGGGAAGTTCTTCGTGCTCGACCGCGCCGACGGCAAGGCGCTGGTGTCGACCGACTACGTCCTGACCAACTGGTCGAAAGGGTTCGACGACAAGGGCCAGCCGATCCCCGATCCCGCGAAGGATCCGCAGATCGACGGCACTCTCGTGACCCCGAACCAGGGCGGCGCCACCAACTGGCCGCCGCCAAGTTTCAGCCCGAACACGGGGCTCTTCTATGTCAGCGCCGCACAGGCGTATAGCGTCTGGTACCTCTACGACGCGGGAGACAACCCGCAGGGCTGGGGCGGTACCGATCGCGGCGGCTGGCAGCAGAACATGGTGCTGGCGATCGACTACAGGACCGGCAAGGTGCGCTGGACCCACAAGTGGGAAGGCGGCGGGTTTTCGGGGCTCCTCAGCACGGCAGGGAACCTGCTGTTTTCCGGCGACGGCTCGGGCGGAAACTTCGTCGCCCTCAACGCCACGACGGGCGACCCGCTCTGGCACGCCGGCGTGCGCACCAACGTCAGTAACGGTCCGATCACCTACACGCTCGACGGCCGGCAGTATGTCGTCGTCGGGGCCGGGGATACGCTCTGGGCGTTCGTGATGAACGAGTGAGGTTGGCAGGCGGTAATCAGCTCGGCTCCAGTACATCCAGGTACTTGAGAGCCCCTCCAGTATTGAACAGCACCACCGTGTCGGAGGATGCGATGTCGCCACGAGCGACGAGGTGCTTCAGCGCGGTCAAAGCCGCGCCACCTTCGGGCGCGGCGCTGATGCCTTCACGGCGGCCGATCTCGCGCATGTCGCGCACCATGTCGGCGTCGCTGACCGCGATCGCGGTGCCGCCGCTCTCGCGCACGGCTCGCAGCACCAGGAAGTCGCCGATCGCCTTGGGCACGCGCAGGCCGTCGGCAATGGTGCGGGCGTTCGGGAACAGCTCCGAGCGCTCGGCCCCCGACTCGTAGGCGCGCACGATCGGCGCGCAGTGCTCGGCCTGGACGGAGACCATCTTCGGACGGGCGCCGGGCGTTTTCCAGCCGATGGCTTCCATTTCCTCGAACGCCTTCCACATCCCGATCATGCCGGTCCCGCCGCCCGTCGGATAGATGATCCAGTCAGGGAAGCGCCAGGCGAGCTGCTCGCCGAGCTCGTAGGCCATCGTTTTCTTCCCCTCTATGCGGTAGGGCTCTTTGAGGGTGGAGACGTCGTACCAGCCGAGCGGCGTACCGGTCTGGGCGGCGATGCGCCCGGCGTCGGTGATGAGGCCGTCCACCAGCGTCACATCCGCGCCGTAGAGCTCGCACTCGCGGATGAAGGGGACCTTCACGTCCTTCGGCATGAAGACCTTTGCCGTCAAACCGGCGGCCGCGGCGTACGCCGCCATCGCGTTCGCGGCGTTGCCGGCCGACGGGATGGACAGTGTCCTGGCGCCAAGGAGCGCCGCCTTGGTCACGGCGGCCGCCAGGCCGCGGGCCTTGAACGAGTTCGTGGGGTTGAGGGATTCGTCCTTGACGAAGAGCCGCGAGAGCCCCAGGTCGGACCCCAGCCGTCGCGCGTGGATCAAGGGCGTCCAGCCTTCACCGAGGGTCAGCGGCTGCTCGCCGTCCATGAGGGGCATCAGCTCGCGATAGCGCCACATGTTCGGCTCGCGGGCCGCGAGCGACTCCTTCTTCCACGCGCGCGCCGCCTGCAGGTCGTAGCGCGCCAGCAGCGGCATGCCGCACTTACAGAGGTGTTGCTCCTTGCGCGGATCGTACGACCTGGCGCCGCAAGGAACGCTGCACTCGAGGTGGGTGAAGTAGCTCATTGCAGATGGCAGATTGCAGATTGCAGATTGCAGATTGCAGATTGGCAGTGTCTATTTCCCGAGCAGCTCCGTATCCTTCTTCTTCTGAATCTCGTCGATCAGCGCGACGTGCTGGTCGGTGATTTTCTGGACCTCGTCGAGGCTGCGCCGCTCGTCGTCCTGTGAGATCGTGCTGTCCTTGAGCAGCTTCTTCAGCTTGTCGTTGGCGTCGCGGCGGACCAGGCGCACGCCGTTGCGGCCTTCCTCGGCGAACTTGTGCACGATCTTCGACAGCTCCTTGCGGCGCTCGTCGGTCAGGGAGGGAATCGGGATTCGGATGACCTTGCCGTCGTTGGTGGGGTTGAGCCCGATGTTGGCGGCCCGGATGCCCTTCTCCACGTTGTTCATGAGCGAGGCATCGAACGGCTGCGCCACGATCAGCGCGGGTTCGGGCACCGACAGCGACGCCACCTGGTTGAGCGGCACCATCGAGCCGTAGGCCTCGACGTGGACGGTATCAAGGATGTTCACCGTGGCGCGGCCGGTGCGGACGCCGCCGAGTTCGCGGCGCACGTGGTCGATGTGCCCGTCCATCCGTTGCTTGACTTCAGCGAAGAGTTCTTTCAGATCGGTGACGTCCATGCGGTCCTCACTCAGCCGTGACGGTCGTGCCCACGGGCTCGCCCATGATGACGCGGCGCAGGTTGCCCCGCGTCCGCAGGTTGAACACGACGATCGGCAGCTTGTTGTCCATGCAGAGGGAGATGGCGGTGGCGTCCATCACTTTCAGCCTCTCGGCCAGTACTTTCAGATAGGAGATGTTGTCGTACTTGGTCGCGGTGGGATTGAGCATCGGGTCGGCCGTGTAGATGCCGTCCACCTTGGTCCCCTTGAGGATGACGTCGGCTTTCATCTCCATCGCGCGCAGCGCGGCGGCGGTGTCGGTGGTGAAGTAGGGGTTGCCGGTGCCGGCGGCAAACACCACCACGCGCCCCTTTTCGAGATGGCGCACCGCGCGGCGGCGGATGAACGGCTCGGCCACCGCCCGCATCTCGATCGCGCTCGCGACGCGCGTCGTGACGCCGACGTGCTCCAGCGCGTCCTGCAGCGCCAACCCATTGATGACCGTGGCGAGCATGCCCATGTAATCGGCGGTCGCCCGGTCCATGCCTTTGGCGCTGGCCGCGAGGCCGCGGAACAGATTGCCGCCGCCGATGACGACGGCCACCTGGACGCCCAGGCCCTGGATTTCGGCGATGTCCTTGGCGATTTGGGTGGTGACGGCGGGATCGATGCCGAACTGCTGCTCGCCCATCAGGGCTTCACCCGACAGCTTCAGCAGCACCCGACCATAGCGAGGAGGCATGGCTGACAATTATATTGAAGAATGCAGATTGCAGACTGAAGAATGCAGATTGCAGACTGAAGAATGCAGACTGCAGATTGAAGATTCACGGAGGGTCGATTGTGGATTGGGGCAATCTTCAATCTGCATTCTGCAATCTGCAATGACTAAGACCCTTCGCCAACCTTCATGCGCACGAACCGGGTCACCGTGATGTTCTCACCGAGGAGCCGGATGGCATCCTGGACGAGCTGCGCGATCGTGACGTTAGGGTCGCGGACCGACGCCTGCTCCAGGAGGCAGAACTGTTGGTAGAAGCTGTTCAACTTACCGTCGATGATCTTGTCGATGACCTGCGCCGGCTTGTCCTTGACCTGGTCCTGGTAGATCTCGCGCTCCCGGGCCACCAGCGCGGCGGGCACCTCTTCGCGGCGGACGTAACTCGGGTTGGCGGCCGCGATATGCATCGCGATCTCCTTGGTCAGCTCCTGGAACTTGTCGGTCCGCGCGACGAAGTCGGACTCGCAGTTCACCTCGACCAGGACGCCGATCTTGCCGCCCATGTGGATGTAGTGGCCGACCAGCCCCTCGGACGTCGAGCGGCCGGCCTTCTTGGCCGCATGGGCGAGGCCGCGCTTGCGCAGCAGGGTCGTGGCGGCCTCGAGGTCGCCATTGGCCTCCGTCAGCGCCGCCTTGCACTCCATCATCCCCGCGGCCGTCGCGTCGCGAAGCTTCTTCACCTGGTCTGCCGTAATTGCCGTAGTCGCCATGACGTGATCTCTCCGTACGTGAAAAACGCCGGCCCGTTGTCAGGCCGGCGTCACCTAAAGCCTA
>JBKJRJ010000505.1:0-9115 GCA_046594705.1 Vicinamibacterales bacterium | reverse complement strand
GCGCTCCGTCTGAAGGCGGCGATCCGTGAGGCGACGGGACTCACCGCGTCCGCGGGTGTGGCGCCCAACAAGTTCCTCGCGAAGATTGCCTCGGCCTGGCAGAAGCCGGACGGCCTGACCGTGATCGCCCCGTCGCGGGTCGAGCACTTCCTGCAGAAGCTGCCGGTCGATGCCTTGTGGGGCGTCGGGCCGGTGACGGCGGCGCGCCTGCGCGAACGGGGCATCGCGCGGCTGGTGGACGTGCGCGGCGCCGACGAACACCTGCTGCGGGACGCGGTCGGCAGCTGGACCGACTGGCTGCGCCAGCTCGCCAACGGGATCGACGATCGTGAAGTCCAGCCGAACCGCGAGACCAAGTCCTCCGGCAGCGAGAATACCTACGCGCAGGACCTCACCGACATCAATCAGATCCGGCAGGAGGTCGACGCCATGGCCCGCGACGCCGCGGCATGGCTCGAGTCGCACGCGCTGCTCTGCCGCACCGTCACGATCAAGGTCCGCTACTCCGATTTCACCACCATCACGCGCAGCCACTCGCGGACGCCGCCCACGCGCGACGGCGAGGAGATCGCCCAGCGCGCCGTCAGGCTGCTGGAGCGCACCGACGCGGCTGCCCGTCCCGTGCGACTGCTCGGCGTCAGCGTGCACAATCTGGAGGACCCGTCGGCTCCCTTCGAGCCGGAGGAGCCGATGCTTCCCTTCTACCCGTGATAGGACCGTCATGTCATACCTGACCAAACACCACACGCCGGCCGGCGCCCGCTGGGCGTGCGATGGCCGCCTGCTGCCGGTTGATTTCGAACTCGGCCGCCTGCTCGAGTTACCCGCCGCCCGAATGGCGGCATACCTGGAATCCGCCGGGGCCGGCGCGCCAGCCGACGGCAGGTGGCTCGCGCCGCTCGATGTGACGACCGAGGTGTGGGCCGCCGGCGTCACCTACTTGCGAAGCCGTGAAGCCCGCGAAGCGGAATCGTCCGTGAAGGACGTCTACTCGAAAGTGTACGAGGCCGAGCGGCCGGAGATCTTCTTCAAGGCGATTGGCTGGCGGGTGGCCGGCCACGGGATGCCCATCCGGATCCGCGCCGACAGTCACTGGAACGTGCCGGAGCCGGAACTGACGCTGGTCATCAACTCGCGCGGCGAGATCGCCGGCTACTGCGCCGGCAACGACGTGTCGTCGCGCGACATCGAGGGGGAGAATCCCCTCTATCTCCCGCAGGCAAAGGTCTACAACGGCTCGTGCGCGCTCGGGCCCGGCATCGTGCTGTGTGGCGCCGACAGGTTGCAGGATCTCCCCGTGAGTCTGGCCGTGGCACGAGCAGGACGGCGGATCGTGGAAGGCGCGACGCGCACGTCACAGCTGAAACGCCGGCTCCAGGATCTCGCCGGCTATCTCGGACGCGAGCTGGCGTTTCCGCGCGGCGTCCTGCTGATGACGGGAACCGGCATCGTCCCGCCCGACGGCTTCTCGCTGCAGCACGGCGACGTTGTCCGCGTTACCGTCGGCGATCTGGTACTCGAGAACGAGGTCGGCGCCTAAGGGCTCGGGTCGGAAGTCTACGAGCCTACGAGTCGGCTGCCACTGACGGCTTCTTTCGCGCGCCGGTCCGTGCCTTGGTGGCGGGGGCCTTCCGGGCCTTCGGTTCCTTGGCCGCCTTGGGCGCCTTGGGTTCTTTGGCGGCCCTTGGCGAGGACCCCTTGGTCGGGCGCTTCCGGCCAGACGGCGTCGCCGCCGGCTCGGGCTCCGACTCCAGCGCGGTCTCGAACGGCGCGGCTTCCTCGGCGTCCATGATCTCCGGCGTCTCAACGTCGCGGATCACGTCGCCGTCGACCACCTCGGCTTCACGTTCGCGCGCTTCCTGGGCCGCCATCTCGGCCTCGGCCTGCGCCGCCAGCTGTTCCGCCGCGGCGATGTCGGCCGCGTCGATCGACCCCGGACGCGCGCTGTCGGGTCCCTTCAGCACGTTGCCCTGGAAGAAGCGCACGACGCCCTGGCGATCCCGCTCCATGCGGAAGAGGCCATCCTTCTGGCAGCCCCGCAGCAGATCGTTCAGGCTGGCGAAGCCGTGCTTCCGCTCATCGAACGTCGGATCGACGCCGCGGAGGAACTGCTTGACCTGGCGAACGTACATCGGCCAGCGCGGCGGATTTGGCGCCGACTGGAACAGCCGCCGCACCTCGGCGATGGCCTCGGCCATGCGCGGCGGCTCTCCGGAGACGACGGGCGCACCTTCGACGACGACCTCGTCGGGGCGAGCGGCTGGCGGCGGCGTGGTGCCGCGATCCTGTCCGCCGCCGCGATGATCGCGGGTCTGGGGCGGCCGGGCCTCCTGCTGGTGTGGCGGGTGGGAGCCGTCTTCTTTGAGCTCGACGAGGATGTTGCGCCCCGATTCGCGCAGCGTGACGAAGCCGGCAGCGGCCAGCTTCTCGGCGAAGTCGCGGAAGCTGGTGACCCCGAAGGTGCGCTCCGAGAACGTCGAGTCGAGCTGGAGCAGCGTGCTCTTGAGCAGGCCGAGCTGCGGCGTGACCTCGCGGTCCGTCAGCATCTTCAGCGCGCGCCGCATCAGCGGCATGACCTGCTCGACCGGGGCTTGCGACGCGGCCGGGCCGGCCGGGCCGCGCGCGCCGCGGTCGCCACGGCCGCGGCCGCCAATCAAATTTTCGTAGGCGATGAACTCGTGGCAGTTGCGCTGCATCACCTGGCTGGTGAACGAGCGGCCGCCGACCACGAAGACCTGCTTGTCGTACTGCTTGAGCTTCTCGACCAGTGAAATGAAGTCGCTGTCGCCGCCGACAATCACGTAGCCGCTGATGTGCGTGTGCGTGAACGCCATTTCGAGGGCGTCGAGGGCGAGGTTGATGTCGGCGCCGTTCTTGTCGCCGCCGGGCGTGAGGTTGCGCTGCACCAGCTTGGTGGCGTGCTGCGTGAGGGAGCGGCTGTAGTCGCCGGCGCGCGTCCAGTCGCCGTAGGCGGTCTTGGATACGACGTCGCCGCGCTCCTTGAGCGCTTCGAGCACGACGCCGATGTCGAACTGCGCGTTGAGGGTGTTCTTGACGCCGATCTCGATGTTGTCGAAATCGATGAAGACTGCAATCTTGAGTCGAATATCTGGCATGTGCACAAACTGCTGGTTAACCCGCGATCCTGACCTTGATGAGGTCGATGCGCGTGGTGGGTGACTCGCCGCTGACGGGCGCCGACTCGATCCGGTCCACTACGTCCAGGCCGTCGATGACACGGCCGAACACAGTGTACTTGCCGTCGAGCGTCGGCGCGGCCGCCGTGACTATGAAGAAGGACGTGGTGGCGCTGGCGGGATCGTCGCCGCGCGCCATGGACACGATGCCCTTGACGTGGTTCGTGCCGTTGAACTCCGGCTGGAGGGTGTGAACCAGCCTCTGCTGTTTTTCGCTGATCGGGCCGCGCGTGTCGAGCGCGCCTGTTTGCACCACGAACCCTCGCACGACCCGGTGAAACGCCGTCCCGTCGTAGACGCCCGCCTGCGCGAGCCGCAGGAAATGGCGCACGTGTTCGGGGGCGGTCTCGGGCGAGAACGCGATCGTGATGGATCCCAGGGTGGTCTCGAGCACCGCGCGATGCTGCCCGAGTTGCGCCGGCGTCTCGTCTGCGAACGGGACCGGCTCGGGCGGCGGGGTGTCGCGGATCGTGACAGCGGTGATGGCGACCCGCGGTTGCGGCGAGCCGCGGGCGTCGGCCGGAAGTTGTGAGATCTTCTGGACGATGTCGAGCCCCTCGCTCACGCGGCCGAAGACGGTGAACTGGCCCGCGAGCGACGGCTGGTCGGTGACGCACACGAAGAACTGCGCGCCGCCACTATCCGGCTGCCCGGGTCGGAGGGCCGCGCCGACCGCGCCGCGGGTGAAGAGCTCGGCGCTGTGCTCCGCCCGCAGCATGCCCAGCCCGCCAGACCCGACTTGCGACGCCTTCGAGAGGTCCTTCGACAGCGGGTCCCCTCCCTGGATGATGGCGTCGCGCACCACGCGATGAATGGCCGTCCCTCTGTAGGCGGCCTCGCGCGCCAGCTTCATGAAGTAGCCGACGTGATTGGGCGCCAGGTCCGGACGCAGGTCGATGACAAAGCTCCCCGCGCTGGTTTCGACCACCGCCTGCTTGCCCGTCATGTCCGCCTGCGTCATCGAGGTCTTGAACGGGGCCGCCGGCGCCGCCGCCGGACGGCGCTGCGCCTGCAGCGGCAGAGCTGCCGTCAGGGCCACGAGAAGGACCGACACCAGGGGCATAACCCTACGATTATAGGTGATTGGTCGCGCGGACGCCGGGTTGGTTGGAGGCGCGGGCCTACTCGTAGTGCAGCGCTTTGACCGGATCCAGGCGGGACGCCCGGACGGCGGGGTAGAGGCCGAACACGATGCCGATCGCCACCGACACGCCGAACGCGAGCACGATGGAGCTGGTGGTGACGATGGTGGACCAGCCCGCCAGGACGCCGATCAGCTGGGAGAGCCCCACGCCGAGGAGGATCCCCGCCACCCCCCCGGTCAGGGAGATGATGGTCGTCTCGATCAGGAACTGCCGCACCACGTCCTTCTGGCGCGCGCCAATGGCGCGGCGGACGCCGATCTCGCGCGTCCGCTCCAGCACGCTGGCGAGCATGATGTTCATGATCCCGATCCCGCCGACCAGCAGCGAGATCGAGGCGATCGCCACCATCACCATCTCGAAAATCCGCTGCGTGCGGCGCTGCTCCGCGAGGAGCTCAGCCGGTGACACGATCGTGAAATCTCCGGCGCCGCGGTGGGCGACGTCGAGGATGCCGCGCACCAGCGCCGCGGCCGACGGCACGTCGGCGCTCGACTTCATCTGCATGTAGATGCCGTCGATCTCGTCCTTGCGGGAGCTCTGGCCGTCCTCGAGCCGGAAGATCGCGGAGTAGAGCGGCACGTAGACGAGGTTGTTGCGATCCTGCGCGGGCAGGCCGGCGACGTCGGACTGGACCGTCAGCTGCGGACCCGCGACGCCGATCACCTGCAGCCATTGCTCGTTGATCTTGAGGTACTGGCCCACCGGGTCGTCCGCCCCGAACAGCGCGGACGAGGCCGCTTCACCGATGACGGCGACCGGGGCCGCCGAGGCGGTCTCGGTTTCGTCGAAGAACCGCCCCGAGGCCATGCGCAAGTTGCCGATGGCGGCATACGACGGGCTGACGCCGTAGACGATCGGCATGTCGCCGCCGATCGGCCGCGGCAGCAGCTTGGTCGGGGTGAAGCGCTTGCGCGCGGTGACGGCGGTGACGTGGTCGAGATTCGACTGGATCACGCGCAAATCCTTGAACGACAGGCCGGCGGAGAGCTGGCGGACCTTCTGCAGCGCCTGCTGATCGCCCGCCTCGCGCGCCTCGACGATCAGGTTGCGGACGCCGAGCTGTTCGATGAAGGCCATGACCTCCTGCTGAGCGCCGGCGCCGATCGAGAGCATGGCGACCACGGCCGCGACGCCAAAGATCATCCCCATCATCGTCAACAGCGATCGGAGCTTGTGCGCGCGGAGGTTCTCCAAACCGAGCATCAGCTCGGGCAGGAAGTCGGTGTTCCAGAGGTGGCCCCGCAGCTCCGTCATTTCGAACCGCTCCCGGCGGACGGCAGCGGCGAGGCCGCCGAGGTTTTGGAGCGCTTGGCGGCGACCTCGGGGTCGACGATGGCGATGACGGCCCCTTCGTCGACACCGGTGACCACGGCACGGCTCTCCGTGCTGTCGGTGACCTTGACGTCGCGACGCTCGAACCGCTCGCCGACCTTCAGGTAGACGAAGGTCTTGCCGTTCTTCTCGAACACGGACTGCCGCGGCACCTGCAGCGCGTTCGGCACGACGCGGCCGTCGATCACGAGGCGGACGGACGATCCCGCGAGCAGGCGCGGGTCGGGCTGGTCAAAGGTGAAGGTCACGTCGAACTGCCGGACCGCGGAGGTTTCGAAGAAGTTACCGCGGGTGGCGAGGCCGCTGAGCGCGCCCACGCGCGCCGTGAAGGTCTCGCCCGGCACGGCGTCGGACTCCACGGTGGCGGACTGGCCGGCCTGAAGGTTGTCGCGGTCGGTTTCGTTGATCTTGGCGCGCACCTCCATCCGGCCGGTCTCGATCACGTCGGCGATGGCGCGGCCCGAGAACGTGGTGTCGCCCTGGCGATACTCCGGCAGCGACTGCCCGAAGAAGAACCCTCCCGCGGCGTCGCGGTTTTCCTTCGCCGCCACGACCCCGTCGAAGGTCGCCTTCACGACCAGGCTGTCGATGATCGACTGGGCGCGCTCGATCGCGAGCTTCGCCTTGTGGCGTTGCTCGACGAGCACCGCCAGCGCCGCCTCGTTGGTGGCGGACCGCGACGTGACGTCCTGTTGGAGCTGCGCCAGCCGCTCGCGCGCTTCCTCGAGGGTCAGGACGTTCTTCTGCGCATCGATCGCGCCGATCAGGTCGTTGGCGGCGCTGTCGAGCTCGCCGCGCCGCACGTCGTATCCCGCGGTCAACAGCGCCACCGTGTTTTCCGCCGCCTGCACGGCGCTGTCGGCCTTGGTCTTGACGATCTGCTGCTCGGCCTCCGCCATTTCGGAACGCGCCTGCGCCAGGGCGAACTCCTGGTCGGCGGGATCGATCTCGAACACGACGTCGCCAGCCTTGACATTGGTACCCGTCGGACGCAGCGTGACCAGGCGCAGGGTGCCGCCCGCGGGGGGCGCGACGAGCGTCGCGGTGCGGCCGGCGCGGACCTCACCGTTCGCGTAAACCGTCAATTTCAGTGGCGACCGTGCGATCTTCGTGGTCGGCAGCTCGTTGCCGCGATCGGGCAGCGCGGGCACGGCGAACAGAAACGGGGAGGCCGCGGCGGCCACCACGGCGCCCGCGGCGATCCAGAGCAGCAGGCGGCGCTTCACCGCGGCCTCCGGATCTGGTCGGGCTCGGGCCGGCGCGTGGCGAGCTTGTCGCCCGGGGCGACACCCGACGTGATAGCCACCTGTTCGCGGCCGCGCCGCGCGACGTCGATGCGCTGCTCGTCGAACATCGATCCGTTCAGCCGGTAGACGACGGGGCGGCCGTCGTGCTGGAAGACGGCTTCCGAGGGAGCGATCAGCGATCCGGGGACCCGTTCGATCCCGATCCGCGCGGTCGCCGTCATGCCGGGGCGGATCTTGGCATCCGGATCCTTCAACACCAGGCCGAGATCGAAGTTCTTGGGCGGCGGCCAGCCCTTGCTGAAGTCCACTTTGGCCAGCACCGAGATCAGGTCGACCGTGGCAGCGAAGTCCTTGCCCGGGACCGCTTCGATCTTCACCGTGGCGGACTGGCCGACCTTGAGACGGCCGCGGTCCGATTCGTCGAGGCGCGCCTCGAGATGGATCGACGAAAGGTCCGGCAGCTCGAGCACCTGCGCGCCGGCCCAGGCGCGATCCCCTTCACGGAATTCCACCTGGCTGCCGAACATGCTGCCGCTGCGGTAGTTCGGCATGATGTTCACGACGCCCGCGGACGGCGCCTTGAGCACCAGCGCGGCCAGCCCCTGCTGGGCGCTATCCAGATCGAACTGGGCCTTGTCGCGCTTGCGCCGCTTGGCGGTGACGTCGGCCTGGGCGCCGATCCGGTCCGACTTCGCCTTCTGCTCGGCCTCACGAACCTTCTGCTCGGCATCGGCCACCGTGAGCTTGGCCTGCTCGTATTCGAGCTTCGAGACCAGGTCACGCTTGCCGAGGTCCAGCCGGGCGCGTTCCACTTCGTACTTGGCGCGCATCACCGCGGTGTCGTCCTGCTGGATGGTGATGCGCTGCTGCGCCTGGACCTGCGCGATCTCGGCGTCGGACTGCTTCAACTCGGACTGCTTCTCCTGCATGCGCTGGCGGAGGGACGTGCCGTCGAACTCGGCCACGATGTCGCCGGCCTTCACGGCGCTGCCGTTCTTCGCGAGCTTGACGATCTGCAGCTCGCCGGCCTGCATCGGCGCGGCCAGCACGATCGACTTGAGCGGACGGATCTCGCCGCGCACCTGCAGGTAGTCGACGAATTCCCCTTGCGTGACGGCGGCCGTCGGCACGTCAGGCACTGCGCCCGCCCGCGTGCCCAGGGCGAAGCCGCCGATCGCAATGGCGGCCACGACCGCCACCGCGCCGAAGGCGCGGCCGCCGCCAAACCGGGTCGTCGTCATCGCATCACTCCTTGGGCGGCGTTGCGAGCCACCACGGCCCCCTCGGTGAGGCCCCCGGCGATCACGACCTCGTGCATGTTCCGGCTGCCCACCGCCACGTCACGGCGCTCGAACGAGCCGCCACGCTGCACCCGGACGTAGGCCTGCGTGCCGTCGAAGGCCACCGCATCGCGCGGCACGACGAGCGCGCCAGCCGCGCGCGACAGCTCGACGTCGAGCCACGCGGTGAGGTCGGGCATCAGGTTCGGGTGCGCCCCCTTCACCGAGATGAGGACGATGTAGTTACGCACTTTGGGCGAGAGCGAGGACTGGACGCCGATCGGAGAGATCTGATCGATCGAGCCGGTGAACGCCAGCTCGGGATACGCATCGAGCCCGACGCGCACGGCCTGGCCGTTCTTCAGCTCGCGCACGTCGGCCTGGTTGACGCGCGCGCGCACCCGCATGGTCGCCGGGTTCACCACGTCGACGACCGGCACGCCCGGGCGCACTTCGTCCCCCTCCTGCAGCTCCGACATGCTGGAGCCCTTCCAGGTGGACTTGATGACCGCGATGCCCGAGATCGGAGACTTGATCTGCATCCGATCGGCGTTCGATGCCGCCTGCCGCATGGCGTTCAGGGAGCGATCGCGGCGAATCTCGAGCACCTTGATGTCGGCCTGTGCCGCCTGGCGTTTCAGGTCGTAGGTCTGCCGGAGCGCCTTGAGCCTGGCCTGGGCCTCTTCGAGCGCCAGCGTGTTCTTCTCGACCCGGATCTTCGGCAGCATCTCGTTCTTGAGCATCTCGAGCTGCGCGCGCGAGGCGGCGCTGCCGGCCTGCATCATGACGCTGTCGTCGGCCGACCGCGCGGCGTCTTCCTGTGCCTGGCGTTTCAGGATCTGCTGTTCGAGCCCGTTCAACTCCGCCTGCCGGTCGAGCGAGTTGCGGATCTGCTCCTGGCGATCGAACTCGAC
>JBKJRJ010000498.1:0-5228 GCA_046594705.1 Vicinamibacterales bacterium | reverse complement strand
GCTGTTCTCGAGTGCCCGGGCGCTCGCCGAGGAGATCGGGGCCGACTGCGACGTCGTGCTGCTCGGCAGCATCGCGTCGGCGAAATACGTCGAGATCCTTACCGAGGTCTTCGGTGACCGGCTCCGCTTCCCGATCGATTTCGTCGGCCGCGGCGATATGAGCCGCGGCGGCCTGCTCCTGCGCTGCGCGCGCTCAGGCGAGGAGCTTCCTTACGTCATCGTCCACGGCGCGGTCCGCCATGGACCGCGGCCCCCAAAACTCACGCCGATCAAGAGAATTTGAACAGGAGGGATAGGAGTTCAGTAGTTTTTGATGTTAAAACGAATTCTCCTGATCTCATGGCCGTCCTGGAAAAACCATGCCTCTAGTCATCCCGAAATCCGGATCGACAGAACTGAAGGTTGCCGGCAAGGATGTCCGGTTGACGAATCTGGACAAGTTGTTCTGGCCCGAACTCGGGATCACGAAAGGCGATCTGATCCAGTTCTACGCCGACGTCGCGCCGCTGCTGCTCCCGCACATCCGCGACCGGGCGATGGTGATGAAGCGCTACCCGCACGGCGCGGCGGGGGAGTTCTTTTTCATGAAGCGCGCCCCTGCCGCGCGTCCGGAGTGGATCCAGACCTGCCGCATCAATCACGATTCGGGCAACGTCATCGACTTCCCGATGATCAACGACCTCCCCTCACTGTTGTGGGTGATCAACCTCGGCTGCATCGACCTCAACCAGTGGTACGCGACGTGTGACGACGTCAATCGGCCCGACTACCTGCATTTCGATCTCGATCCCGGCAGCGCCACGTGGGAACAGGTGCTCGAGGCGTCGCGCCTGGTGCACGCCGCGCTCGAGACGCTGGAGATGCCGGCCTTGGTCAAGACCACCGGTTCGAAGGGGCTTCACCTGTTCGTACCGATCGCACGCGGCCCGATTCAGAAGGAGGTGTGGACGTTCGCCAAGACCCTGGCGCAGGAGCTCGCCGGCCGTCATCCAGCGCTGATGACGTCCGAGTACCGCGTGGCGAAGCGCCCGAAGGGACGGGTGCTGGTCGATTACAACCAGAACGCCTGGGGCCGCACGCTGGCGTCGGTGTATTCAGCGCGCCCCCATCCGCGGGCCTGCGTCTCGACGCCGGTGACGTGGCAGGAGATCGACGCGGCGGTCCAGATCGAAGACTTCCGCCTGGACACTGTCCGCACGCGCTTCAAGAAAACCGGCGACCTGTTCAAGCCGCTGCTGCAGACGACGGGCCGCGTCGACCTGCGGAAGTACCTCTAGTGCTCCGATCGCGAAATGGCTCGCGCACCGAGACCGGTGAAGCGCCCGCGCTGCAAGGCGCGCCGCCCGCGCATACCGGGAGTATGTAAGGGATGAGCCACGCCGCAGCGCGGGCTGCAGCGCCGGTCGAATGCCGAGGTATTTCGCGATCTGAGCACTCTCGGCTCACCTCTCTGCCATCAGCAACGCGACCGGCAGTGACTTGAGCGCCTGGCCGACGAAGAGCCACGCGTTGTCGCCGCTTGTCGCCGGACGGATTTCGGCGCCCGTGAACACATCGCGATAGGTCAAGGCGGCGAGCGACTTCGGCAGGTGGACGCGCGAGGTCCGCCAGCGGTCGCCGAGCGGCACCGGATGCTCAGCCGAGACCAGCCGCGACACCAGGTGCGGCGCGATAACGATCGCGGCCTGCCCGGCGGCGGCGACCCGCGCAAAGGTCAGGATCCTGGCATCGACCGCCATCTCCGCCTCGAGCGGCAGGTACTCGCCCTCGAGGAAAAGCGCCGGGTCGGCAGACCGCGCCCGCAGCGCCGCCGCGGTGACCAGCAATTTCACCGCGCCGTCCTGCCAGCGATCCAGCAGCGCCGCGATCCCCGGGGCGCGTGCCTGGGGGGGCAGCGCCAGCAGCGTGTCCACGCGGTCGAGGGCCTCGCGGCGGAGGTCGAAGTCCACCGGCCGCCGGTTGTCCGGATCCACCAGGTTGAAATCCCACAGCTCGGAGCCTTGGTAAAAATCCGGTACGCCCGGAGAGGCGATCTTCAGCACCGTCTGCGACAGCGAGTTGACTACGCCGCTGCGCGCGACGCGATCCTGGAACGCCTTGAACACGGGCAGAAACCGGGCCGCCTCGCGTCCCGACAAGACGCGCGCGATGAAGCCCGCAAGCGCCGCTTCGTAGGCCTCGTTCGGATTGATCCAACTGGATCGCTCCTTGGCTTCCTTGATGGCCTTGACCATGTACTGCTGGAGGCGGGGGGCGTCGGCCGGCCAGGCGCCGAGCAGCACCTGATAGAACCGGTATTCGTCGTTGCGATCAGGCGCCGGCTCGCCGTCGACGATGGTGCGCGCGGTTTTGTTGAGGCGCATCCACTTCGCCACCTCGCGCTCCCAGTCCTCCGGAATCTCGGACAGCACGTTGATGCGCGCGCGGACATCTTCGCCGAGCTTGGTGTCGTGGGTGGCGGTCGCGATCATCTCGTAGGGCCATTCCTCGCGCCGATACTGGTTCAGCTCGTGAAATTCGGCGGCCGACACGCCGAAGCGCGACGGGTCGCCGCCTACCTCGTTGAGCGACAGCAGCAGGTTGTGCCGGTACGACGCGGTGTCCTCCAGGCCCTTGGCCTGTAGCGGCCCGGTGTACTGCTGGAGCTTCATGGCGAACCGGAGCCGTTCGCGCGCCTCCTGTTCGTCGGCCGGCGGGTAGCCGCCCCGCCCCGCCGTCGGGACCTCGTCAGGATGGCGCGGCAGCATCACCTCGCGGAAGAAATCGAAAATCGACGACTCCATGGCCGGGTTGCGCCGGCGGGCGCGGAGAATAGCCCGCTCCAGTGCGGCGCGGTCGTCGGCGGCCCAGCCGTGCTCGTTCACGTAGGTGCGGTAGATCGGGAAGCAGGCCACCACTTCGACCAGCATGTCGCGCAGGCTGTTGAGCGTGAAGTCGCGCGAGCGCCGGTTGCCCTCGCCGATGCGGTCGAGCATGTGGGCCAGCACCGTGAGCTCGCTCGCCATCGCCGTGTCCATCACCATCCGCTTCGCTTCGTAGAGCTGGTCATCGAAGCTGTGCGTGCGGCCGGTGACCTTGGCGTAGGCACGGCGCATACGGCGCGCGTTCACCGACTCCACGAAGAGTCCGTTCACCTGGTTCAGGAAGTTGTATCCGGTCGTCCCGTGGACCGCCCAGCCGGCGGGGACTCGCTCGCGGAAAGACAGAATCTTCTCCGCCACGACGTAGAGCGGGGCCAACCCGCGGCGCGGCACGTCCCATGACTCCGCGGCCAGGTCCTGCAGCATCTCGAAGTACTTCGCGGGGTCGAACAGCCCGTCAGGGTGGTCGATCCGCACGCCCGTGACCCGCTCCTCACGGATGAGCGTGGACAGCAGGCCGTGAATCGAGCGGAAGACGTCAGGATCCTCGACGCGCAGGCCCGCCAGCGTGTTGACGTCGAAGAACCGGCGATAGTTGATTTCATGCGCCGCCGTGCGCCAATACGCCAGCCGGTAGGCCTGCTCCTCGAGGAGCTCGTGCAGCGGATCGAACGAGGCCGGGTCCCCCGGCGTGCCGTTGAACTTCGCCAGCGCCTGCTCCCGTTCGGCGGGCGAGCGGTTCTGCAGCCCCGCCAGATCCGGTATGCAGCGGGTGTTGACGGGGAGCCGGTGGTCGCCGTAGGTGACCGTCAGGGCATCATCCGCGTACTCGAGCCGCAACTCGCCGCGCTCGAGCACCTGCCCATACTGACCCCCCAGGATCGGCAGCAGGAGCTTGCGCCGCAGCTCGGTCTTGAACGGATTCCAGTCGATGTCGAAGAAGTGGGCCGATGCCGCCTCCGGTCCGTTGGCCAGCACGTCGCGCCACCACGGGTTGGTGGCCGTGTTGATGCCCATGTGATTGGGCACGAAGTCGACGATGTGGCGCAGGCCGGCGGCGCGCACCGCGTCGGTAAAAGCGGTATGCGCCTCGGCGCCGCCCACTTCCGGGTTGATGATGTTGTGGTTGGTGACGTCGTAGCCGTGCGTGCTGCCGGGTTCGGCGGCGAAGTAGGGCGACGTATAGACGGCGCCGATGCCCAGGCGTTGGAGATAGGGCACCAGATCGCGGGCGGCGGTGAGCGGAAATCCGCCATGGATCTGGAGCCGGTAGGTGCTGACCGGCGCGAAGCGGGGACGTTCCATTTATCCGAGCAGCTCCGTCAGCCCGCGGAGCGGAATCCGCGCCCATTCCGGACGGTTGTTCAATTCGTAATTCAGCTCGTACAACGCCTTGTCGACGAGGAAGAGGTCGATCATTCCGGCGCGCTGCCCTGGATCGGCGGGCAGGAACGGCGCGTCGCCGGCAGCCGCGGCATAGCCTTCGAGAAACGCGACGCTGGCCCAGCGCTGCCAAGCCAGGGCCCATGGCTCGAGCCGGGTGAACTCATCGGCCCGGCCGGCACTGAACGCAAACAAGGCGGCGTAGGCGGCGTAGCTGAACGACCGCAACATGCCAGCCACGTCCTTGAGGGGCGACTCTTTTTCGCGGCGCACGTCAAGCGATCGAGCGGGTTCCCCTTCGAAATCGAGAATGTAGAAGTCCCCTTCGGCCCACAGGACCTGGCCGAGATGGTAGTCGCCGTGTACCCGGATGCGCGACACCGTCACATCGGGCGCACCGTTGGCGCGGGGATCGAACCGCTGATGCAGCAGCGGCTCCGCCCGAGCCACCAGCGCGCGGGCCGCCGTCGTGATGTCCGCCGGCAGCGCCGCGGTCTCCGAGTCGAGCAATTGGCGCGTGCGTTGAAGCTGCCCTGCGGCATCGGCCAGCACCCGCGCGACGTCGGCACGTGTCCACGGCTCGGGAGCGAACCCGGCGGTCGTGGTATCGCCGGCGAGCGCGACATGCAGCTCCGCCGTGCGGCGACCGAGCAGGTGTGCGCTGTCGAGGTAAGCACCGGCCGCGGACTGCTGCGGCTCGTCCTGACGGTGCTGGACTTCCTCGTAGAAGCGGCCAAGCTCCCCGAGCGCGTGGCCCCAGCCATCGGCCTGACAGGCGACTCGTTGCTGCACGATCCCGAGGTGCGTGACGGGTTCCCCGGCAGCCTCGTATTCGATGGCTCCGGCGACGCGGGGCGCGCGCCTGAATGACGTGCGGGTGGTCAGCTGCTCGCCGATTTCCACGTCGGGATTCGGCCCGCTCTCGACCCGCCGGAACAGCTTGAGGATCAGTCGCGTCCCGAACGCGATCGTGGTATTGCTCTG
>JBKJRJ010000446.1:0-3025 GCA_046594705.1 Vicinamibacterales bacterium | reverse complement strand
GGTGCAGGCCGTGGACGGCCGTCACCGCCCCCTGCGACGCGCGAAGTGAAATCGGTGGCATGATACTCCGTGGCAGAGTCGGCAAGGTGCGATCTGTCTTGCTTACCGGTTAGCCCTATTCTCGGAGGAGAGTGTACATGCGTCAGGTTATTCGGTTGGCCCTCGCGCTGACCGTCGCGGTCTCGCTGTGGGCCGTGCCCTCTCGTGCTGAAGCCCAGGCGGTCAGCGGCACGCTGCTTGGCAATATTACGGATCCGAGCGGCGCGCCCGTCCCCGGGACGACCATCACCGCCACTGAAGTCGAAACCAGCGTCAGCCGCTCCGCGGTGACCAACGAAGCGGGGCACTACATCTTCCCGAGCCTGCTGAACGGACGCTACTCGGTGAGCGCCGAACTCCAGGGGTTCAAGCGGGTCGTCCAGCAGAACGTCAAGGTCGACGTCAACACCACCATCCGCGTCGACCTGGTGCTCGAAGTCGGGGCGGTGTCCGAGTCGGTAAACGTCGCGGCGGAGACCCCCGTCCTGCAAACCGACCGGACCGACACGGGGCGTGTGCTCGAGTCCAAGCTGATCTCGGACATGCCGCTCGGCTTCAACCGGAACTTCCAGAGCCTGCTGATTATGGTCCCTGGAGCGACGCGGCCGAACCGTCAGCACTCGCAGTTCTTCAATTCGCAGGATTCGCTGGCGGTGGAAGTGAACGGGCAGCCGCGGCTCGCGAACAACACGTTGATCGAGGGGCTCGACAACAACCACAAGACGGGCCTGCTCCAGGTCATCATTCCGGCGGCCGACGCGCTCGAGACCGTCAGCGTCTCGACCAGCAACTACGACGCGGAGTTCGGCCGCGCCGGCGGCGCGATCACCAACGTGACGCTCAAATCCGGCACCAACACACTGAAGGGCAGCGCCTTCGCGTTCGGCAACACCAACGCGACCAACGCGGCCGACTACTTCACGCACCTCAAGGCGCCGACCAAGTTCCTCAACGCCGGCATGACCATCGGCGGGCCGATCGTCCGCAACAAGCTGTTCTTCTTCGGCGATTACCAGCGCACCCTCGACAACGCCGGTTACGTGGTCCGCGCCACGGTGCCGACGCTGGCGATGCGCAACGGCGATTTCAGCGCGGTCGCGACGCGCATCTACGACCCGCTGACCGGCGCCATCAACGGCACGGGGCGGGAGGCGTTCGCCAACAACCAGATCCCGCAGAACCGCATCAGCCCGATCGCGCGCAAGCTGATCGCGTTCATTCCGGCGCCGAACATAGCCGGCGCTCCGCTCGGCCAGAACAACTTCCAGCAGGCGCAGACGCGAGAGAAGACGACCGACGGGTTCGACGTCAAGGTCAACTACACCCTGAACCCGCGTGACCAGATGTCGTACCGCGTCAGCTTCATGCGGCCGGTGGTCTTCGATCCGGGTCTTTACGGCATCTATGGCGGACCGGCCAACGGCGGCTTCGCGGGCACCGGCACCAACACCAGCTCGAGCACCGCCGTCAACTGGACGCGCGTCTATGGCGCCAAGACCGTCCTCGACGTGCGCGGCGGCCTGAACTACTACCACAACGTCACGAGCACCCAGGGCAACGGCCTCACCACCAGCACCGAGGTCGGCATTCCGGGCGCGAACCTCGACGAGTTCACCAGCGGGATCTCGTCGATCAACATCGGCGGCTATTCCGGACCGGTGCTCGGCTTCTCGGGTAGCCAGCCCTGGGATCGGTCGGAGAAGACCTACAACGTCGCCGGCACGCTGACCAGGCTGCTGACCTCGCACACGGTGAAGATCGGCGGCGAATACCGTAACAACACCGACGTGCTGCTGCAGACGCAGGATGCCGGCGGATCGCGCGGGCAGTTCTCCTTCAACGCCTCGGGCACCGGCCTGCCGAGCGAGACCGCGACGCTGAGCGGCGTCGCCAACTCCTTCGCCTCGTTCCTGCTCGACTGGCCCAACGGCGTGTCGCGCGACCTCAAGGTCATCGATCAGCCCGGCACCAAGCACTGGGGCGTTGCCTCGTTCATCCACGACAAGTGGCAGGCGCGGTCGAACATCACCGTCGACCTCGGCCTCCGCTGGGAGTACTACGACCCGCTGGTCGGCATCGCGGGCCGCGGGGCGCTCGCCAACTACGATCCGTCCATCCACGCAATCCGTGTCGCCGGCTACGGCGACGTCGACAACGCGCTCAACGTCAAGCGCACGTTCTCGAATTTCTCGCCGCGGACGGGTGTCTCCTGGCGTCTCGGCGACAAGTCGGTGGTCCGCGCGGGTTACGGCGCCAGCACGCTGCCGTTCCCGGATAATCGCTACGCCTTCAACTATCCGGTCAAGCAGAACTATTCCGGATCGGCGGCCAACGGCTTCCAGAACGCCGGGTCGATGGCGGCCGGCTTCCCGGCGCCCGCGCTCCTCGCCATTCCCTCGACCGGCATCGTCCCGATCGCCGGGACGTCGCTGCAGAATGCGACGCTCGACGTCATTCCCTCAGATCTGCACGAGGCCACGCTCCATTCCTGGAACGTCGCCTACCAGCGCCAGCTGCCCTTCCTGCTGTCGGCCGACATCGCCTACGTCGGCAACCGTGGCGTCGATCTCGTCCTCGATGTCAACGCCAACGCGAGCCTGGCCTACGGAGCGGGTAACGCCGGCCAACCGCAGTTTGCGCAATTCAACCGAACCGGGCAATCGCGGACGCGCAGCAACCGCGGCAAGTCCCAGTATCACGGCCTGCAGGTGAAGCTCGATCGGCGGTTCAGGAACGGCCTGCTGCTGACCAACTCCTACACCCTTAGCCGTTCGAAGGACTACGCCAACGAGAACGGCGGCCTCGGCACGCCGATTGACTTCGAGCGGAGTTTCGGTCTCTCGAACTTCAACCGCACTCACAACTTCGTGAACGCCACGATCTACGAGCTGCCGTTCGGTCCGAACAAGCACTGGCTGAGCACCGGTCCGGTCGGGCGGGCCCTCGGCGGCTGGCAGGTCAGCACGCTACTGGTGGTGCAGTCGGG
>JBKJRJ010000278.1:0-3661 GCA_046594705.1 Vicinamibacterales bacterium | reverse complement strand
GTTCATCCTCCGCGCCGATGCCGAGCGGCGGCAGTGGGATGTCGGCGGACCCTACTTCCCCGGCAGCGCCGTCTACGGCATGGCCTTTGATGCGCGCGCGGGTCGCCATCGCATCTGGGCGGGCCCGAACAGCATGCACTGGGGAGGCCTCCTTCGATCGAGCGACGACTTCGGGAAGCACTGGACCAATCCGGAAGCCGGCAACATCAAGTTCCCCGAGGGCACCGGCGAGGCGCTCAAGCAGATCTGGCAGATCGTGCCGGGCCGCGCCGCGGAGCCCGATACCCTGTACTGCGGGGTCGAGCCGGCCGCCTTGTTCGTGTCGCGCGACGCGGGCTTCACCTGGCGGCTGGTCGACGGGCTGTGGAATCACCCGCAGCGTCCGCTCTGGCAGCCGGGCGGCGGCGGCCTGTGCCTTCACACCATCCTGCTGGATCCCGAGGACATCGGCCGCGTCCGCGTCGCCATCTCCACCGGCGGTATGTACGTCACCGAAGACGGCGGGAAGAGCTGGCGGCCGTCCAATACAGGGGTGCGCGCGGACTTCCTGCCCGACAAGCACCCGCCATTCGGGCAATGCGTCCACAAGGTGGCGCAGGCGACGCAGCGGCCCGACCGGATGTACCTGCAGAACCACTGGGGCCTGTATCGCAGCGACGACCGTGGGGAAACCTGGACCGATATCGCCAACGGGGTTCCCTCGGACTTCGGATTTCCCATGGTGATTCATCCCGAGAATCCGGATCGGGCTTGGATCGTGCCGCTCGAGTCCGACCAATTCCGCTGCACCCCAGAGGGCAAGCTCCGTGTCTATCGCACGAGCGACGCCGGGGCGCACTGGGAGGCGCTCGCGAACGGCCTGCCGCAGGACGGCGCCTACGAGACGGTGCTGCGCGACGCGCTGGCGGTGGACGCGTCGGCTCCGGCGGGTGTCTACTTCGGCACGCGCAGCGGCAAGCTGTTCGGCTCGGCCGACGAAGGGGAGCACTGGACGATGGTCGCCGACGGCCTGCCGCCGGTGATTTCCGTGAAGACGGCCCGCCTCTGATGGCCGTGCTGTTCGTGATTCCCGGGGCGCTGCGCGAACTGACCGGCAACCGCGACGAGATTCGCGTCGAACATGCGGCGGGGCCGTTGTCTGCGGCCCTCGGGCAGCTGTGGGCGGAGTGCCCGGCGATCCGCGACCGGGTGCTCACCGAGCGAGGAGAGGTCAGACCGCACATCAACATCTTCGTCGACGGTGACAACATCCGGTTCTCCGGCCGGCTCGACACACCCGTCCGCGACGGCGCCGAGGTGTTCCTGGTGCCGGCGGTCAGCGGGGGATAACGGTATCGGAGCCTTCTGCGCGTCTTGCCTCGCCGCCGGTGACGGGGCCGTGTAATACTCAACCACCCATATGAACCTCCGGCGCTTGCTCTCCATCCTGGCGTTCGCCGCCATCGTGCAGTCGAGTCTCGCGGCGCAGCCGCTGCCACCCATGCCCATCCAGGACGCACAGGTCATCCCGCTCTGGCCCGCCGCGGCGCCCGGCGCTCTCGGCACGGACGCCAGCGACATCCCCGCGATCACCGTTTACCTGCCGCGCACCATGGTGCCCAATACCCCCGCGGTCGTCGTGTGCCCCGGCGGCGGCTATGGCGCGCTCGCCTCGAATCACGAAGGACGGCAGGTCGCCAGCTACCTCAATTCCCTGGGCGTGGCGGCGTTCGTCCTGCGCTACCGTCTTGGTCCGCGCTATCACCATCCCATCGAGCTGGGAGACGCGCAGCGCGCGATCCGGCTCGTGCGGTCGCACGCCTCCGATTGGCGGATCGATCCCGCCCGCATCGGGATCATCGGGTTCTCCGCCGGCGGCCATCTCGCGATGACCGCCAGCACGCTGTTTGACGCCGGTGCCAGGGCGGCCGCCGACACCGTGGATCGGCTCGGCAGCCGTCCCGATTTCGCCATACTGGGCTATCCCGTCATCTCCATGACCGAAGAGTGGACGCACAAGGGGTCACGCCGGAACCTCCTCGGCGAGACGCCGGATCCCGATCTCGCGAAGACACTCTCCGGCGAGCGCGCCGTCACGCGCGAGACGCCGCCGACGTTCCTGTTCCAGACCAACGAGGACACCGCCGTGCCGGCCGAGAATGCCGTGCACTACTACCTCGCCCTCCGCAAGGCGGGCGTCCCGGCGGAGCTCCATGTGTTCGAGAAAGGGCCGCACGGCGTCGGCCTGGCGAACGACGACCCCGCGCTCTCCGCATGGTCGTCGCTGCTGGCGAACTGGCTGAGGGTTCGCAAGCTGATCAAGTAGACGATGGACCATCTCAACTGGTACTGGGTCACGATCTCGCTGATCGTGCCGCCGCTCGCCGGCGGTCTCGCCGCCCTGCCATTCTGGCGGAAGGACCAGGCGATCTTCGGCAACATCTTCGGCACGGTCATCATCTTCAGCTCCGCCTTCGGGATGATCATGCGGGAGCATATCGAGATCGATCACCTCATCCAGGCGTGCCTCGAATCGGGCCAGGACATCTGCTCGCCGGAGCCCGGCGCGTTCGCGCGGTTTTCGGTTTACGCGTTCATCGCGCTCTTCCAGGTGATCGTGCTCTTTTCGCTGAGCCTCAAGGTTGACGAGCGGATGCGGCGGCGAGGGTACGCGCCTGAGTGGCGCTAGGGGAAATATGCCGAAGGCAGCCGGTGCGTTCGACGTCACGATCACTCCCCAGGCCGCCGATCGCTATGCCGACGCCGCGGCGCTCGGCCGGATGACGCTCGACAAGACGTTCCACGGCGATCTCGAGGCAACGGGCCAGGGCCAGATGCTGACCGGCATGGGCGCCGAGAAGGGATCGGCCGCCTACGTGGCGATGGAGCAGGTGACCGGCAGGCTGCACGGCCGCAGCGGATCCTTCATCCTCCAGCATACGGGCGTGATGAACCGCGGCGTCCCGCACCTGACCATCACCGTCGTCCCCGACTCCGGGACCGGCGAGCTGGTGGGGCTGTCGGGGACGATGACGATTGATGTCGAGGGCGGCAAGCACGCCTACGCCCTGGACTACACGCTGTTGGGGCCCGCCTGATCGGCCGGTCAACTATACTGGCCGCCATCCAGGAGAGCGACGTGATAAATGCGCGCGATGGTCGTCGGCGTGGTGTCTTCGTGGCCGTGTTGCTCGCGGCTGCCCTTTCGTCCATGACGGCGGCGCAGCAACCGGCGCCTCCCCCGAAGAAGAACCCGCTCCTCAAACTGATCGAGCCGTGGCCATCCGCCGAGGTTCTCGAAAAGCGGCGGCTCGCCTCGGAATCGCTGCCCCTCTTCACCGCCACCGCGCCGGTGTCGATCACGCTGTCGACCGACTTCAAGGCGCTCAATCGCGACCGCAATCCCGAGAGCAAGCGCCGTTTTCCGGGCGTGCTGCGCGTGACCGGCGAGGGGGGCGCGGAGGTCACGCTGGCGGTCAAGTTGAGTGCGCGCGGGCACTCCCGCCGCATGGCGCGCACCTGCGACTACGTGCCCTTGCGCATCGAGTTTCCCAAGCAGGGCGCCGGCAAGACTGTCTTCGCCAGGCAGGAGGCGTTGAAGCTCGTCGTGCAGTGCGCGCGCGGGGGAGACTTCGAGCAGTACTTGTTCCGCGAATACCTGGCCTACCTGATGGGGAACGTC
>JBKJRJ010000007.1:0-9756 GCA_046594705.1 Vicinamibacterales bacterium | reverse complement strand
AGGCGCCTCGATCGCGGCCCAGAGGTAGGACATGAAGGGCACGATCCAGGCGAGGTCGTAGACGCTGCCCTCGTGGTAGCGGTCGCTACTGATCGCGGCGCTGGTGATCAGCCGGAGGAAAAAGCCCACTCCAGCGCCGATCGCCAGGCGCGCGAAGGTATCGCGCCAGGCGGTGCCGCGCGCCAGCCAGATGCTGACGCCAAGGCCGACCGCCAGCAGCAGGCGCTGCGCCTGCACCAGGATGAGGAGGCTCGCCTGCGGCGACGTGCCGCCGGAGGTGACCACGCTCGGCACCATGATGAAGTAGGCATACACGAAGCCCAGCAGCATCGCGTAACTGATCAGATCGACCCCGACCGCCCACGCCGACGGCTTGCGCGCGCCGAGATGCGGCAGGGCCAGCAGCGCCACCAGCGGTCCGATGCCACCACACAGGCTGAACATCGTGTGCCACTGAATCCAGGTGCGATGATCCGTCACCGCCGAGATCGTGAAACCGACCTCGCCGATGAACCACATCGCCATCCCGGCGGCCAACGCGTCCCAGAACAGGCGGTGCGTCCCTTCCCATTCCCGCCGCCGCCGAAGCACGACGACGCACGTGCCCGCCGCGAGCGCCAAGAGGAGGGTATTCGCTACCACGGTGCGGACAAGCGGATGCCCGCCCAGGAGCACGCCCGCGCCAAGGTACACGGCGGTGTAGAGAATTCCGAGAACCAGGTATCGCAAGCAGTTGCCTAAGCCTTGGGAAAGCGGCACTTTAGCACGGAGCGGGCGACGGTAGAAGAAGACCCCACCCCCAACCACTACACCTGCGCAGTATCGATCTGGGCGCGCTGCAACTTGCCGCTGAAATCGATGTAGATCGACTTCCACTCCGAGAAGACGTCGAGCGCGGCGCCGCCCGCCTCGCGATGGCCGTTGCCGGTGTTCTTCGTGCCCCCGAACGGCAGGTGCACCTCCGCACCGATGGTGGGCGCGTTGACGTAGAAGATGCCGGTGTAGAGATCGCGCATGGCCTGGAAGGCGCGATTGATGTCCTGAGTGTAGACCGAGGCCGACAGGCCATAGTCGACGCCGTTGCCGATCGCGATGGCCTCGTCGAGGGAAGCGCAGGGGATGACCGACACCACCGGTCCGAAGATTTCCTCGCGCGCGATACGCATCTCCGGCCTGACGTCGACGAAGACCGTCGGTTCGTGGAAGTACCCCTTTGCGTAGCCGCCGGTGGTGAGACGATGGCCGCCGGTCGCCAGCCGCGCCCCTTCCGCAATCCCGATCTTGACGTATTTCTCGACGGTCGCGAGCTGCGCCGCGCTGTTCGACGGTCCCACCTGGGTCCCGGGCTGGAGGCCATCGCCGACCACCAGCGACTGCGCCCGCGCGACGAATTCATCCACGAACTGGCGATAGACCCTTTCGTGCACCACGACGCGGCTCGCCGCGGTGCAGCGCTGACCGGTCGTGCCGAATCCTCCCCACAGGCAGCCGTCCACCGCCAGTTCGAGATTCGCGTCGTCCATGATCATGATCACGTTCTTGCCGCCCATTTCGAGATGGACCTTCTTGAACGTCGGCGCCGCCGCCTGATTCACGATCCGACCGACGGTGGTGGAGCCGGTGAATGAAACGATCCGCACGGCTGGATCCGTCGTCATCGCGGTGCCGACCTCGGCGTCCCCGGTGATCATGTTCACCACCCCCTTGGGCACGCCGGCCTCGATCAGCACGTTCAGGAAGTTCAGCGCCGACAGCGGCGTCTGTGACGAGGGCTTGAAGACCACGGTGTTGCCGCAGACGAGCGCCGGCACGATCTTCCACGACGGGATCGCCATCGGGAAGTTCCAGGGCGTGATGATCGAGGCGACGCCGACCGGCTGGCGGATCGACATCGCGAACTTGTTGCGGAGCTCCGACGGTACGGTCTGGCCAAACAGCCGGCGGCCCTCGCCGGCCATGTAGAACGTCATGTCGATCGCTTCCTGAACGTCGCCGCGGGCCTCGCTCAGGACCTTGCCCATTTCGCGCGTCATGTCGCGCGCGAAGTCTTCCTTGCGGTCGGCGATGATCTGCGCGGCCTTGAAGAGCAGCTCCGCGCGCAGGGGCGCGGGCACCAGCCGCCAGTGCTCGTAGGCCGCGGCCGCGGCATCGATCGCGGCCTTGGCATCGGCGGCAGTGGACTGCTGGAAGCGGCCGACGAGGTCGTCGGTATTCGCCGGGTTCCGGTTCTCGAACGTCTCGCCGGAGCTGGAGGCGACCCATTCACCGCCGATATAATTCTGGTACGTCGTCGCCGCTGAGATCGGGGCCATCACGCTTTATTCTAGCGGGTTTCGTGTATAGTCGGCCGATCGCCCCATGGGAGACGACAACAAGCGCGACAACGAACGTGTGCCTGTGCCTTCGCCACTGCACGGCGAAGTCAAGGTCTTCCAGCCCATGACCATCCTCGACGTGAGCCACGGCGGCGCGCAGATCGAGACGCCGTTCGCGCTGCAGCTCGACTCGCTGCACGATTTCCGGATCTCGCTGGGGGAGCGCTCGATCGTGGTCAAGGGGCGCATCGCCCACTGCCACATCGGCGAGCTGAAGGAAGGCACCGTCCTCTACCGGACCGGCGTGGAGTTCATCGAGAACTCAGGCCATGCCCAGGCGGCCATCGAGACCTTCGTGCAAGCCCTGAAAGCGTCGCAGCGGACCCCCCTCGTCGTCGAAGGCCAAATTGCCGACTGATCCGCGCAGCGCTTCGCGTTAGGGCTCGGGTCGGAACAGGGTTGTCACCTTGGGCGTCGAGGCGCCCGCCCGGCAAGGCGCGAGGCGTGCGCATGCCGGGCGTCTGTCAGCGACGAGCCACGCCGCCCGGCGGGATGCATCGGCGGCCAAGAGGGCAACTCTATCCGACCCGAGCCCTTAGCCGCCGTCGGCGCGCGGCGGCGCCACGTAGGCGCTGATGTTGCTCTCGTGCCCGGTGGCGTCCACCGCCGAGACGCCGAAGACCCAGTCGTCGATGTTCATGCGCGGCATCGTATGTTCCAGGACGTTGCCGACGTAGACCTCCTGCTCCCAGTCGGGAGCCCAGGCGTTCCTCCAGAAGACCCGATAGCCGGCGGCGCCCGGCGAGGCCTCCCAGCGGAGGTGGGCATCGTAGCCAGAGGGCCGGCGATTGATGGTCGGCGCGCCGCGCGGGCTGACGACCACCGGGGGCGGCGGCGCGAGCGCCAGCGTCGCCATTCCAGCGGCGTTGGCGCGCGCGTTTTGCGCCAGGTAGGTGAAGTCCACCCCGTCGATGGTGTCGTTGGCGCCGTGCTGCTTCGAGTAATTCTCGCGCGACTCGCGGAACCCGATCGCGGCGAACCCGTTCGCGTTGAGGGCGCTGTGATCGCCGCCGCGGCTGAACCGGTCCGGTCGCGCCATCAGGCGAATCTTGTGTGACGGCACGTACTGCGCCGCCGCGCGCCGGGCGAACATGGCGAGCGACCGCGAGGGCGAGTCCTCCGGCCCTTCCGAGTAGACCCGCACCGTCGCGCTGTCGGTGATGCCATCGCCGCCGCGGGAGCCTCCCACGATGTCGTTGTTGAACCAGGCCTGGATCGGGATCTGTCCCTCCTGGGCCTTCTTCGCGTGCGCGCCGGCGCCGACCAGCCCCTGCTCTTCGCCGGCAACCGTCATGAACACCAGCGTGGCGTCGAAGTCGATGCCGCTCGCGGCGAAGACCCGCGCGAGTTCCATCGACAGCACGGTGCCGCTGCCGTCGTCGTTCGCGCCGGGGGCCACGATGTTGGGATCGCGCGCGGGCCGGGGCGCCGGCGTCTGGTTCGGAACCTCCGGCGGTTCCCCGGGCGCCTGCGGGGCGGCGCCTGGCCGATTGCGTGCGCCCGACTGGCCGGCTCCCGACTGGCCGGCGCCCGCATTCCAGGCCTGCTGGCCGCCGCTGCCAAGATTCAATGAATCGTAGTGGCCGCTGACATAGATACGTCGCGGCGACCTGCCCGGGAGGACCGCCATGACGTTCCTCAGTTCGATCGGCCCCGTGCAGCCACGAATCGTCTGCACGGTGTGCGTGTCAAAGCTCACCTGCAGCCTGGGACTGCTGCGCTGCATCTCGTCGAGAATCCACTGGCGGGCCGGACCGATGCCGTCCGGCGCCGACGGGTCCGAGCACGTGTGGCGGGTCTTGAAGCTCGAAAGCCTGGTCAGGAGCTGCTGCATCCGATCTTCGGACACCGACGCCACCAGCTGTTCGATGCGGGGATCAATCCCGGAGGGCTGCGCGTGCGGCCCGGCACCCAACAGCGTGATCATCGCCAGCGCCATCAAGCCAGGCACCGTGAGCCTCGTTCGCGCCTTCGTCATCGCACCTTCACATGTTCGAGATAATCGCCCGACGCAATCCGTTGGGCGCGGCCCAGGGGAGCGTTGTAAAAGTAGACCCACGCCCGGGCGTGGCTGCCGTCGGGAAGCCGGACCTCGGCCTGCTGACGGCGATACAGACTTCGATCGGAATCGTCGTGACGGTAGCCTTCGATTTCGTCGAGGGCGGCGAGCACCGGGACCGCCTCGGCCATTTCGTAGACTTCGCCCCAGACATCCCCCTCCGGCGCCGGGACCGCGGCCGGGTACAGGCCGAGGTCGAAGAGCGACCCCTGGATGGAGCCGCGGCCGATGTAGCGGAGTTGGTCGTCGATGCCGGCGCGCCGCCGGCGATCGAATCCGGCCATCAGCGTGCCGTAGAAAAAGACGAGATCACTCACGGTGGGTGAAATGTAGCATGTAACGGGTACACGAAAAGGGCCGACCCTTTCGGATCGGCCCTTTGCCGTCGCTCTGTTCGGTAGCCGGACGCCTTACCGCTCGGGGGTGGGCGGTGCCGGCGGTGTCGGGGGCGTCGGCGGCACGGGCGGCGTCGGCTTGGGCCCCTCGTGCATCCCCTTCATCGGAATCATGTCGAGCACTTCGGACGGCACCGAGAACGACAGGCGGACCGTCTTGCCCGAGCCCGACAGCTGCAGCGAGTTGAGCAGGGCCGTCGCCTTCGGATCGTTCGACATCTTTCCGAGCGCGAGAAGCCCCTGCACGACCTGGCGCAGGTTGTCGGCCGACGCGTCGTCGCGGGTCTCGGCGCGCAGCGAGCCGGTGACGCCGCCGTCGATGTGGGTCATGACCGCGAAGGTCTTGACCGCGGGCAGCTTGCTGGCGATTTCCGCGGGCATCTTCGCCTGATGCGCGATGGCGTCGAAGCGGCCGACCGCCCACGCGTTGTTGCCCATGTCGATGTCGGAGATGAGCTCCATCATCTCGTTGTTGCTCGTAATGCTCCTGGCGCTCAGCTGCGCATCGATTGAGCTCTTGATCGCCGCTTCGCTGCCGATGCCGACGAGGCCGGGCTCGAGGAAGGCGAGCATCACGGGGTGCTGGCGGCGGGGCTGACCGGCGACCAGGACGTTATCGTGATCCCCGGCCTTGGCCAGGCCCTTGATAAGGCGCTTGCCCTTGTACTCTTCGACCACGCCGCCGTGCTCGCGCGCGAGCGACTCGAGCTGTGTCGTGTTGAAGCGGCCGCGCGCCACGACGAGACCGTTGTGATTGGTCACGGCCCCGTCGGCCCCGGGTGCCGTCATCGCCGCGACCACGTAGTCGATGTCGCGCTCGATATCGATTCCGGTTTCCTGCTGGAATTCCTTCTGGCCCTGCTCTTCCGGAAGCACCTGCTTGAGACGCTGCCGCAGCTGAGAGTCCATGACCTCGCGAACGTTGGCGAAGGCGACGACCGCGGCATCGGCCGGGATGTAGCTCAACTCCGACGGTCCCGAGCGTGAGGCTGATAACGACGGGAAGCCGCCACCGTAATAAGCAACGAGTCCCGTTCCAAGACCGGCAACGAGAATGGCTGCCGAACCGCCCATGAAATACCGTGTTTTACTGGTCATTCGCGTGGCCCCCTGGATGGATTATACCGATCCGCTGGGTAAAAAGTTCCGGGCATGGGAGGCAAGTGTCCGGAAACGCACAAGTTATGGCCACGCGGCCCACCTGGTCCGCGCCTCTACTGCTCGAGCACATACTCTTTACGCTCAATACTTGCAGCCGCCGCCCAGAGGAATACCGCCAGGATCACGGCGAGCCAGATGAGGCTCTCAGTCAGGGACGGGCTCTCCCGGAAGATGCCCTGGATGAGGCTGACCACCGTGTCGTTGGGCATCGCGTGGGGCACCATCGCCTGGAGGTAGTAGGCGACCGTGAACTTCTTGAGGTAGCCCGGAAAGGCCAGCGCGGCCTGCTCCCAGCCGAAGATGAAAATGAGCCCGACCAGGAGGGGGCGCTTGAACCGGGCGCCGATAAACGCGAACACCGCCCCGTAGACCGACAGCCCGATGGTCAGGAGCGCCAGGTCTTTCAACAGGTCCAGGAACGACGCCCCCAGGCTGCCCCGCATCGGCACGATTGCGAGGTAGACGATGACGACCGAGGGCAGCACCACGAACAGCGTGCACGCCAGGTAGGCGAAATACTTCCCGACCAGGACGGCCCCCTTCGGGATCGGCCGGGTGAAGAGATACGTGATGGTCTTGTCCTCGACCTCGTCGGCAATCAGGGAGGTGCCGTAGAACACGCCAAGCACCGGCACGGTGAAGCGCAGGTAGAACACCCAGATCATCAGCCCGAAGATCGCGGGTCCCGTCATGGTGTTGCCGTTGACGCGGAACACCGGGGCGCCCAGGCTGTCGAGCAGACGCAGGACGATCGAAATCACCACGGGCGCGCCGACCACGAGCGCCATGAAGATGGTCCGCCGCGACCACAGCATCTCGCTCAGCGACAGGTCGAACACCCGGAAGGCGGAGGCCAGAAAACCCGGGGCCTTGGGAATGGGGCGGGCGACGGGTTCTTCGGTCATGCGATCTGCCCCACTCGCCACGCCCGGTGCACGATGTTCACCACGCTGACGACGACCACCAGACGTCGGCTGTGCACCTGGTGAACGTCGTGAACGTGGGGACAAGCTGTCGGCCGTGACATGTCACTTCACCAGGTACTGGAAAACCGCCTGCAGGTTGTCGTCCGGCGACGTGACTTCTTCGATGGCGCCGAACTCGCCGCTCGCCGCCATCTCGGTCAGCCGCGCGTAGAAGGCGTCGGGCTTGCCGGTTTCGACCACCACGGCCCCCTCCTCGAACTTGAGGCTGCGCACGTCGTCGGTGTCGGCGTTGATGAATTCGCGCGCGATGCGGCGCGGCTCCGCGGCGCGGACGTAGACGGTGTGCGGATGCTCGTCAATCAGGTCGCGGATCTGATGGACGTCTCCTTCGGCGAGGATCCGGCCGTTGTTGATCAGCAGGATGTTCGAGGTCATCGACTCGATCTCGTGCAGGATGTGGCTCGAGACGATGATGCTCTTGCCGGCGCGGCCCCAGTCGCGAATGAGCCGGATCGTCTTGCGCCGCCCGATCGGATCCATCCCGGAGAGCGGCTCGTCGAGGATGAGCAGCTGCGGATCGTGCACCAGCGCCTGCGCCATCTTGACGCGCTGGCGCATGCCCTTGCTGTAGGCCCCGATCTTCTTGTTGGCCGCCGCCATGAGGTCGACCGAGGTCAGCGCGCGCGTCGCGGCCTCGGTCGCTTCCTTCTCGGTCAACCCGTTGAGGCGGACGAGGGCGCGGACCCATTCGAGGCCGGTCATCCGCTCGTAGAAGGCGTCCTGCTCAGGGCAGAACCCGATCTGGAAGTAGAGGTGCGGGTTGCGCCAGATCGGCTCCCCGAGCACCTTGACTTCGCCCTTGCTGGGGCGCAGCTGGCCGGTGATGAGCTTCATGAACGTGGACTTCCCGGCGCCGTTGGGGCCGAGCAGTCCCGTTACTCCGGGCGGGACCGAGACCGAGACGTCGTTGAGGCCGATCACCTGGCCGTACCACTTAGAGACGTGCTCCGCGACGACGATGGGGGCGCTCACGTCACCACCTCCACGCCGCGGACGCGGCGTTCGAGGACCGAGATCGACAGCACCACCAGGCCGATGATGACGAGCAGCGAGACCTCCCACGGCGTCGCGTAGCGCGGCTTGAGGCGGAAGATCACGTCCACCACCTGCGACACGTTGGCGCCGATCGAGATCCACGAAACCCGGCTGCTGCCGGTGATGGCATAGAGGGCGCCGTAGATAGCGGCCGTGAAAAACGTGATACCGACATAGAGGATGCCGACGTAGCGCGCGCTTTTCGAGAGCGACGAGAGCGCCAGCATCGTGAACGCCGCGAGCGACACCTGCAGCAGGCTGGCGATGGTGATCGCCGGCAGCAGGAACAGGTTGTTCTTCAAAAACGTGAAGTTGCCGTCGAAGATCACCTTGAGCATCAGCAGCAGCATCGCCGGAACGAAGGTGACCAGTAGCAGGAAGCCCAACAGCACCGCCAGCTTGCCGGCGATGTACTCCGACCGCATCAGCGGCTTCGACAGGTAAATCTGCAGCGCATTGGCGCGACGGTCGTTCGCGATCAGGCCGGCGCCGACGTAGACGGTGATGATGAAGACGAAGAAATCCTGCTGCTCCAGGAACTGCCGGAACGTCTCCGGGCTCGGCGCCAGCATCGACGCCTGCGGGTAGTTCGAGCTGATCCACATCTGCACGGCGCGGACGATGAAGGGCGACAGGGCAAACAGCATGAGGCCCATGAAGGAGCGCTTCTTGAAAAAGGTGCGCATCCCCGCCCACGCAATCACCGTCCACGAACGCCCGGGTGCCGCCTTGCCGCCGCCGTAGTGCCGGTAACTTTGATCGTGGATGGGCATTTATTCCTCCCCGATCGCCTTGGCGAAGACGTCTTCGAGCGTCGGCACGCTCGGGCGCAGGTGACGCACCTGGACACCGAACTGCGCGGCGGCCTTGAAGATCGCCAGGTGGTCGCCGGCGCCGGCCGGCACGAACACCCGCATCACGTCTTCGTCGGTGGCGTGCGTCTCCATCCCCGCTCTGGTGAGCACCTCGAGGAATCCGTGAAGATCCCCCTTGATGCGGAGCTCGTAGACGCGCCCGGTGGGTCCCTTGAGTTCGTTGATCGGCCCCTGGGTCGCGACCTGCCCCTTGTCCATCACGACCACGTAGTCGCAGGTGAACTCGACGTCGGGCAGCAGATGTGACGACAGGATCAGGCTGACCCCCTTGTTATGGCCGAGATCGCGCACGAGCTCGAGCATCTCATCGCGCCCCTTCGGATCCATTCCGTTGGTGGGCTCGTCGAGGAACAGCAGATCGGGATCATGGACGAGGGCCTGGGCCAGCTTGATGCGCTGCTTCATGCCGGTCGAGTAGGTTTCGACGTTGCGATAGCGCGCCTCGCCGAGCCCGACGTAATAGAGGACTTCGTGCGCGCGCTGCATGGCGTCGACCGCCGGCAGGCCCGCGAGCTGGCCGCAGTAGGCGACGAACGACACCGCGTTCATGCCCGGAATGTGAGAGTCGCTCTCCGGCATGTAGCCGATGCGGGCCCGGATCGCCAGCGGCGCCTGGGAGACGTCCATGTCCAGCACGGACATCTTCCCTTTGTCCGGCTTGACGAAGCCGAGCAGCGCCTTGAGCATCGTGCTCTTGCCCGCCCCGTTCGGGCCGAGCAGGCCGACCGCTCCTTTGGCGAACTTCGCTGAAACGTTCTTCAGCGCCTGGTTTTTTCCGTAGATGACAGTTACGCCATCGAGTTGTACGACTGCGTCCATTTCCGGTCGGTAGCTTATACGGAAAAGTGGAGATTCAGTTCGGGGAACTTG
>JBKJRJ010000476.1:0-4764 GCA_046594705.1 Vicinamibacterales bacterium | reverse complement strand
GGGGAGCCTTCGACGACGGTACCTTCGTAGGGGTTGTAATCGACGCGCATGTGGAGCGTCTTCACCCCGAGCGTCTGCTTCCGCTTGGGATCGAAGACCACGATGTCCGCATCGCTGCCGACGGCGATAGTGCCCTTGCGCGGGAACAGCCCGAACATCTTGGCGGGCGCGGTGGAGCAGAGCTCGACGAAGCGGTTCAGGCTGATCCGACCCTGACGCACGCCCCCGTTGTGAACCAGCGTCAGGCGCGTTTCGACGCCCGGCGCGCCATTCGGAATCTTGCTGAAGTCGTCCTTGCCAAGCTCCTTCTGCTCGCTCATGCAGAACGGGCAGTGGTCGGTCGAGATGACCTGCAGGTCGTTCTTCTGCAGCCCCTTCCACAGCACGTCCTGGTGCCACTTTTCCCGCAGCGGCGGCGACATCACATACTTCGCGCCGTTGAAGCCCGGTTCCTCGTAGTTGTCGTACGAGAGGAACAGGTACTGCGGACAGGTTTCCGCGTAAGCCGGCAGCCCCATGTCGCGCGCCTCGCGGATCTTCTGCAGCGCATCCGCGCACGACAGATGGACGATATAGATCGGGACACCCGCCATTTCCGCGAGCGCGACGGCGCGGCCGGTGGCCTCACCCTCGGCACGGGTCGGGCGCGTCAGCGCGTGATACTTCGGCGCCTTGTGCCCCTTGCGCAGCGCCTCCTGCACGAGCAAGTCGATGACGCCGCCATTCTCGGCGTGCATGCAGATCAGGCCGCCGTTGTCGCCGGTGCGACGCAGCGCGCGGAAAATGGTGGCGTCGTCCACCATGAAGACGCCGGGGTAGGCCATGAACAGCTTGAAGCTGGTGATGCCCTCGTCGCGCACCATCCGGTCCATGTCCCCGAGGTCCGCGTCGGGCAGCTCGGTCACGATCATGTGGAAGGAATAGTCGGTGACCGCCTTGCCTGAAGCCTTCTTCATCCACTCGTCGAGCGCGTGCCGCATGGTCTGGCCGCGATACTGGATGGCGAAGTCGACGAGACACGTCGTCCCGCCAAACGCCGCCGCGATGGTGCCAGTCTCGAAATCGTCCGTCGACGTCGTCCCGCCGAACGGCATGTCCATGTGGGTGTGGACGTCGATGCCGCCGGGAATCACGTACTGCCCCGTCGCGTCGATGGTCCGCTCCGCCTGGAAGCGATGTGACGGCAGGTCCCTACCGATGGCCGCGATGGTGCCGTTGTCGCAGTAGATGTCTGCGGTGTAATCGTCCGCGGCCGTGATGATTCGGCCGCCCGTGATGAGTAGGCTCATTGGTTGTGGGCTTTAGGCTTTAGGCTTTGGGCTTCAGGCATTGGGACGTCACAGCGCCGTAATCGGCCCGTATGTTTCCGGCCGGCGGTCCCGGTAGAACTGCCAGGTGTTGCGGACTTCCTTGATGACGTCGAGGTCGAGATCAGCGACGACGAGCTCGTCCTGGTCCCGGCTGCCTTCGGCAACGAAGCGTCCCCGCGGATCGCAGAAATAACTCTGACCGTAGAATTCGCCGATGTTCCAGGGCGCCTCGACGCCGACCCGATTGATGGCGCCGACGAAGTAGCCGTTCGCCACCGCGTGCGCCGGCTGCTCCAGCTTCCACAGGTACTCGGACAACCCGGCGACGGTCGCCGATGGGTTGAAGACGATCTCCGCGCCGTTCAATCCCAGGATGCGGGCCCCCTCGGGGAAGTGCCGGTCGTAGCAGATGTAGACCCCGATCTTGCCGACCGCGGTCTGGAACACGGGGTAGCCCGTGTTACCGGGACGGAAGTAGTACTTCTCCCAGAAGCCTGGCGCGACTTGCGGGATGTGGTGCTTGCGGTATTTCCCGAGATATCTGCCGTCGGCGTCAATCACCGCGGCGGTGTTGTAGTAGACGCCGCTGATTTCCTCCTCATAGATCGGGAGCACGATGACCATGCCGAGGCGCTTGGCGATGTCCTGGAACATCCGCGTGGTCGCGCCGTCGGGGATCTGTTCGGTCAACTCGTACCAGCGGGTCTTCTGCTCGGCACAGAAATACGGGCCGTAGAACAGCTCCTGCAGGCACAGCACCTGGACGCCCTTGCGGCCGGCGTCCTCGATCAGGGGCAGATGCTTGTCGATCATCCGCCGCTTGATGTCGTCCGTTGACCCCTCGAGCGAGACGTCGGCCTTGACCTGGATCAGTCCTCCGCGAACCATTCGTGGCATGGGGCGAACGGTAACACAGGCGGTTGGCGGCTGGCGGTTGGCGGTCGTAAAACGCGCTATCATGCCGGCTTCCGGGGGACAGCCATGAAAACGACGCTTTCGACGCGGTTCACGGGCATCGAGTTCGAGAACCCGTTCCTGCTCGCATCGGCGCCGCCGACCGAGTCGGACTCGAACATCATGCGGGCGTTCGAAGCGGGGTGGGGCGGGGTCGTCGTCAAGACGATCGGGATGCACCCGGTCACCAACGTGAAGGGTCCGAAGACGAAGTTCCTGCGCTCGATGCCCGACAGTTATCGCCTGTCGATGGACAAGCGGCCGAACAGCGCGCTTCACTCCTCCTGGAACTGGGAGCTCATCTCCGACAAACCGCTCGACTGGTGGCTGCCGCGGCTGCGCCGCATCAAGGACGCCTTCCCGCACAAGGTGCTGGTCGCGTCGATCATGGCGGGGTCCGAGAACGACAAGGAAGTGAACCACTGGCGCGAGCTGGCGGTCGCCTGCCAGGAGCAGGGCGTGGACGCGTTCGAACTCAACCTGTCGTGCCCGCACATGGACCGCGTCGACATGGGCTCCAATATCGGCAAGAACGTGCAGCTCATCGACACCGTCGTCCGGGCGGTGAAGGAAGTGGCGAGGAAACCGGTGTGGGTGAAGCTGACGCCAACCACCACCAACATCGCCAAGGAAGCGGAAGCCGCGTTCCATGCGGGCGCCGACGCGATCTCGTCGTCGAACACCTTCACGTCGCTGCCGCCGATTGACCCCGAGTCGCTCGAATTCGAGTGCAATGTCGAGGGCAAGATCTCCTACGGCGGCCTCGGCGGCCCCGCCATCCTCCCTCTGTCACTGGCCAAGATGGCGCAGATGACGACGGCGTTTCCCGAGCGGAGCTTTTCGGCGATCGGCGGCATCTCGGACTTTTCGCAGGCGCTGAACTACTTTCTGCTCGGCTGCGGCACCGCGCAGGTCTGCACCGCGGCGATGCTCGACCACGCCATCGGCCCGAATGTGATCAAAGGATTGCTCTCGGGGATGGCGGCGTTCTTCGAGAAGCACGCCGACAAAGGCTGGCACTCGCTCGACGACATCCGCGGCCTGCGCCGCGATCGTGTGGTCGCGCACGCCGAGATCAAGCGGCCGGACACCAAGGAATATCACGGCGGCCACGACGCCCCAGAAGGATATTCGACCCCTACAGCCAGCGGGTGATCGTGACCTTTTTGTCGGTGTAGAACTCGAAGGCGTCGCGGCCGTGAACCTTGAGGTCGCCGAAAAAGCTGTCGCGCGAGCCGCCGAACGGAAAGTAGGCCATTGGCGCCGCGACGCCGATGTTGACGCCGACCATCGAGGCGGTGGCGCGGCGCGCGAACTCGCGGGCGTGCTTGCCGGAAGTGGTGAAGATCGACGTCGCGTTGGCGTTGGGGTGCGCTTCCATCAGCGCAATCGCCTCGTCCAGCGTCTTGACGCCGTGGATCGACGCGACCGGTCCAAAGATTTCCTCCCGGCCGATGGTCATCGCCGGCGACACCTCGTCAAAGATGGTCGGGCCGAGGAAGAAGCCGTTGTCGCGGTCCGCGACCTTGACGTGGCGGCCGTCGAGCACGAGCTTCGCGCCTTCGTGCACCCCTTTGTCGATGTAACTGCGGATGCGATCGCGGTGCGTGCCGCTGATCACCGGGCCCATCTGCACGCCGTCGTCCATGCCGTCGCCGACCTTCAGGCTGCGGGCGGCTTCGACCAGGCGATCGCGCGCTTCCTGGTGCGCCTCGCCGACCGGCACGAGCACGCTGCCCGCGAGGCAGCGCTCGCCGGCGCAGCCGTAAAACGACTCCGTGATGATCTCGATCGACTTTTCGAAGTTCGCGTCGGGCATCACGACGATGAAGTTCTTGGCGCCGCCGAGCGCCTGGACGCGCTTGCCGGCGTGGGTGCCGCGCTGGTAGACGGCACGCGCGACCGGCGTCGAGCCGACGAACGAGACGGCGCGGATGCCCGGATGATCGCAGATCCCCTCGACGATTTCGCGACCGCCGTTCACCAGGCTGACGACCCCGGGAGGAATGTCGCACTGCTCGAGCAGCTTGAACATGATCCGCGCCGAGAGCGGCACCTGCTCGGACGGTTTGACGATGATGCAGTTGCCGGTGGCGACGGCGAACGGCAGGAACCAGAGCGGCACCATCGCGGGAAAGTTGAACGGGGTGATGGCGGCGACGACCCCGAGCGGCTGGCGGAAGACGGTCGAATCGACATTGGTGGCGATCTGCTCGAGGCCGTAGCCCATCATCAGCGAGGGCGCGCCGCACGCGACCTCGACGCACTCGATCCCGCGCCGCGTGCTGCCGCGCGCTTCGCTAACGGTTTTGCCGTGCTCGGTCGTGACGGTGCGCGCGATCTCCTCGGCGTGCTGCTCGAGGAGCTGGACGAACTTGAACATCGAGCGCGCCCGGACGACCACCGGGGTGTCGCGCCAGGCGGGGAAGGCTTTCGCCGCGGCCTGCACGGCGGCGTCGAGATCGCCGCGCGTCGAGAGCGGCGTCTTCGCGATGACGAG
>JBKJRJ010000443.1:0-6269 GCA_046594705.1 Vicinamibacterales bacterium | reverse complement strand
ATCTGCATGGAATCAAGGAGAAGCGCATGTCGTCGCACGTTCCCGAGTTCGTCGTCATCACCCTGATCGCCGCCGTCGTCAACGGCGCGCTCGGCTATGGGTTCTCGTCGATCACCGTCCCGCTCGCGCTGTTCTTCGTGACGGCCCGCGTGCTCAATCCCGCCCTCGTCCTCGTCGAGGTGGTGCTGAACGGGTACCTGCTCTGGGTCCATCGAGATGCGCTGCCGGCCGTGCGCCTGCGGATGCTGCCCGTCATCGTTGGGCTGCTGCCGGGCATCGTGCTCGGCACGCTCGTGATCGCGTCCGTGCACCCCGACTGGCTGAAGCTGTGGACGTTCACCCTGCTGCTGCCGCTCATCCTGGTCCAGGCGGGCGGGTTCCGCCGGCCGGTTCGATCCGAGCGCCTCTGGGGATTGCCGTTCGGCGCCGGCGTCGGCGTCCTGTACGCCCTCACCACGATCTCGGGCCCTCCCCTCGCGCTGCTGCTGAATAACCAGGGACTGGCGAAGCGGGAGTTCCGGGCCGCGCTGGGGTTGGTCCGCCTCGCGGAAGCGACGTTCACCGGGGTCGCCTACTGGTATGCCGGTCTCTTCACGTCGCAGGCGCTCGCGCTCATCCCCGTGATCGTCCCGAGCTTGCTGGTTGGCGTGCCGATCGGCGCGTGGCTGATCCGGCGCGTCGATGCGGAAACATTCCGCCGCGCCTGTATGAGCTTCGACGCGTGGGTCGTCGGGTTCGGCGTCTCCACGCTGCTCCGCGTGCTGCACCTCGTCGACGGCCCCGGCGCGTACGGCGTCCTGGCCGCCGTGGCAGCCGTCGATGCCGTTTTGCTCTACCGCTTTTTCAGCGTCCAGCGGCGTCCCGCGCTGGCGTTCTCAGGTCCCTTGTCGCATTAGAGGCTGCCGATGTCCACCACACTGCCGACCACCGCACCATCGCGCACCGCACCAGGCGCCCGGCTGGACCATCTGCGCGCGCTTGAAGCCGAAAGTCTTCACATCATCCGGGAAGTGGTCGCGGAATTTGCGCGTCCTGTGATGCTCTATTCGATCGGCAAGGACTCGTCGGTGCTGCTGCGGCTGGCGCAGAAGGCGTTCTTCCCAGGCCCGATCCCGTTTCCGCTCCTGCACGTCGACACCACCTACAAGTTCCGCGAGATGATCGAGTTCCGCGATCGGCAGGCGGCGGCGATCGGTGCGCGGCTCATCGTGCATACCAACACGGCAGCCATCGCCGACGGCACGCAGCCGTTTGCGGTCGGCACCAAGCGCTGCTGCGGCCTGCTGAAGACGACGGCGCTGCTCGACGCGCTCGAGGCGGGTGGCTTCGACGCGGCGCTCGGCGGCGCGCGCCGCGACGAGGAACGCTCGCGCGCGAAAGAGCGGATCTTTTCCCTCCGCGACCCGCGCGGCCAGTGGGATCCGAAGCGGCAGCGGCCGGAGCTGTGGCGGCTGCTGAACAGCCGGGTCAGCCCGGGCGAAAGCATGCGCGTCTTTCCCCTGTCCGACTGGACCGAGCTGGACGTGTGGCACTACATCGACGCCGAGCGCATCCCCGTCGTCCCGCTCTACTTCGCGCGCGAGCGCGACGTCGTCGTCCGCGGCGAGAGCCTGCTCGCCACCGAGCAGCCCTTCGTGCCGCTGCTGCCCGGCGAACGTCCGCAGCGCGTGATGTGCCGGATGCGGTCGCTCGGCTGCTCGCCGTGCACGGGCGCCGTCCGCTCGAGCGCCACCACGGTCCGCGCGATCATCGACGAACTCGTCGCCGTCCGGCAGTCCGAGCGCCAGCTCCGCGTCATCGACCACGACCAGGACGGCTCCATGGAGATGAAGAAACGCGAGGGCTACTTCTGATGCCGGGCCTGCTCCGCATCTGCACGGCCGGCAGCGTCGACGACGGGAAGAGCACCTTGATCGGGAGGCTGCTCTACGACTCGCGCGGCGTCTACGAGGACCAGGTGACGTCCGTGCGCGCGGCGTCGCACAACCGGACCGCCGGCCCGATCGACTTCTCCCTGTTCACCGACGGCCTGCGGGCCGAGCGTGAGCAGGGGATCACCATCGACGTCGCCTATCGCTATTTCGCGACCGCGCGGCGCAAATTCATCCTCGCCGACACGCCGGGACACGAGCAGTACACGCGCAACATGGCCACCGGGGCGTCCACGGCCGACCTGGCCGTGCTGCTCGTGGACGCGCGCCACGGAGTACGGGGGCAAACGCGCCGTCACGCGCGGATTGCGCGGCTGCTCGGTATCTCCAGCTTCGTGCTCGCTGTCAACAAGATGGACCTCGTCGGTTTCGACGAGTCTGTCTTCCGCGACATCTGCCGCGACCTGCCGGACGTGCTCGACGGCGCTGCCGTGACCCCGATTCCGTTGAGCGCGCTCCACGGCGACAACGTGATCACGCGGAGCGATCGCACGCCGTGGTACCAGGGCCCCGCGCTGCTGCCACATCTCGAGACGGCGGCCGCGGCGCCGTCGCTGGCCGCGGCGCCGTTCCGCCTGCCGGTGCAGCTCGTCCTCCGGCCTGACGCCGCGTTCCGTGGCTACGCGGGACAGATTGCGTCCGGCGCGATTGGCGTCGGCGACACCGTCACCGTGTCGCCGTCCGGCGCAACCACGAAGGTCGCGCGCATCGTCACGTGGGACGGAGACCTGGAGGTTGCAACGGCGCCGATGTCCGTGACGCTGGTTCTCGCGGACGAATTCGACATCAGCCGGGGAGACACGCTGGCGAGCGGACCGCTCCACACCGGACGGCGGTTCGCGGCCGACGTCGTCTGGATGGACGAGCGGCCGATGGATCCCAACCGCGCCTACGTGCTGAAGCACGGGACGCGCACGGTGTTGGCGGAGGCGGCCGGCTCACTCGGGCTCAATCAGATCGGCCTGGTGACGGTCACCACGGCGCGGCCGATAGTCTGCGAACCATATCGGGACAACCGCACCACCGGTAGCTTCATCCTGATTGACCCCGCCACCAATTTTACGGCCGGCGCCGGCATGATCGCGCGCGCGGTGGCCGACGGCGACCGGCCCGTGACGCTGGGCGGCGCCCGGCGCCTGGCGCAGGCAGCCCGCGGAGCGGCGAGCGACGCGGCCGCCATCGAGGCCGTCCGTGCCGTGCTCGAGGAGATGCTGACATGAACGAATCGCCCGCCTTAGACCTCGTGGCTCGCGAGCTCGACGCCGCGGTCGCGCCCTGCGTCACGTCCAGCTTTCAGGCGGAGTGCGTGGTTCTCGTCCACATGCTCCGCCGCCACCGGCCGGACATTCCGGTCCTCTTCCTCGAGACCGAGCATCACTTCGAGGCAACCTGGCGTTACCGCGACGCGATCGCCTCCGCGTGGGGGTTGAATCTCGTCATCCTCCGGTCGCCCGAGCCGGCGCCCGGACTCTGGCGCGACAGCACCCAGGCCTGCTGCGGCCGCCACAAGGTCGCGCCCTTGTTCGCAGGGCTGCGCCCGTACGACAGGTGGTTTACGGGCTTGCGCCGCGACCAGTCGCCGTCCCGCGCGGGTCTCGAGGAAGTGGAGTCGTTCGCACCCGATGAGGGTATCGTCCTGCGCAAAGTCAGCCCGCTCGCGCGCTGGACGACGGCCGACGTATGGCGGTACGCGAAGGCGCACGACATTCCGCTGTTGCCGCTCTACGAGCGCGGCTTCACGAGCATCGGATGCGAGCCGTGCACATCGCTGCCGCTCGATCCCGGAAACGAGCGCTCGGGACGATGGGGTGGGCAGAAGCTGGAGTGCGGCATCCACCTGCAGCCCGTGAATCCTGGGACGACACGCGGCGTGACGTAGGTCTGGACATCCTTATGGAGCGTTATTGATGGTTCTGTTACCTCTGTTTCTGAAACTCAGCGGACGCCGCGTGCTGGTCGTCGGCGACGACGCCGTCGCCGAGGCGAAGCGCGACATGCTCGCGCGCGCCGGCGCGGATGTAGCGGTCGTCGCGCCCGCCCGTTTCCAGCCCGCGGACCTGGACGGGGCCTGGCTGGTGATCGCCGCGGCGACGCCGGAGGTCAACCGCGCGGTGGCGGCCGCGGCGGAAGCCCGGCACATTTTCGTGAACGCGGCCGACGATCCGCCCAACGCCTCCGCGTACCTGGGCGGGGTCATCCAGCGCTCGGGAGTCACCATCGCCATATCCACCGGCGGCGAGGCGCCGGCGCTCGCCGGCCTCCTCCGCGAGGGCATCGAGGCGCTCCTGCCCGAGGATCTCGAACGATGGACGGCGTGTGCGCGGGACCTGCGGCGGTCGTGGAAAGCGGACGGGGTGCCGATGGCCGGGCGGCGTCCGAGGCTTGCGGACGCGTTGAAGGAGCTCTACCCATGACGAAAGGCTTTGTGTCGCTGATCGGCGCGGGTCCCGGCGATCCGGGCCTGCTCACGCGAGCCGGTCTCCATCGGCTCAGGCGCGCGGATCTGGTGCTCTATGACGCGCTGGTCGGAGACGACATCGTCGCGCTGGCGCGACGCGCGCGCCGGTTCTCCGTAGGCAAGCGAGCCGGCCGCGCGGGCGTTCGCCAGGCGACGATTCACGCGCTCATGATTCGCGCCGCCCGTCGCGGCCTTCGCGTCGTCCGGCTCAAGGCAGGCGATCCGTTCGTCTTCGGTCGCGGCGGCGAGGAGGCGCTCGCCCTGCGCGGCGCCGGCGTGCCGTTCGAGGTCATTCCCGGCATCAGCGCCGCGGTGGCAGCGCCGGCGCTCGCCGGGATCCCGGTGACGCACCGGGGCATCGCGTCGGCGTTCACCGTGGTGTCGGGTCATTCTCCGGACGCCTACATGCCGGTGCTCGATTCGATCAAGCCAGGCGCGATGACGCTCGTCGTCCTGATGGGCGTGAGGGCGCGGCAGGCGATCGCGGCCGCGCTCATGACACGCGGATGGCCGCCGTCGACCCCGGTCGCGCTCCTGTCTGCCGCGTCCCGCGGCGACACAGAGACATGGACCGGGACACTCGCGCGCCTCGCGCAAGACGACGACCGCCGCGACACGAGCCGTCCGGGAACCCTCGTCGTCGGCCGTGTCGTCAGCCTGCGGGCCGTACTCACGGATGCGGGTCGATCCAGCGAAGCGCGCGAGGCGGCGCGATGAGTGTGGGGCCTGGTCACAACCGGAATACTGAGGAAATCATCATGGCTGTTGTCGACGATCCACGCACCTATGGACGCACCCGGCTCAGCTTCGCGGACGAAGCGGAGGTTGACGAGTTCGCGGAGGTCCTCGGACGCTTCGAGCGCGGGGACATCGGACCCGACGAGTGGCGGGCGTTCCGGCTCGTCCGCGGGACCTATGGTCAGCGCCAGGCGGACGACGCGCAGATGCTCCGGGTCAAGATCCCGCAGGGCGTCCTGTCCGGCCCGCAGCTCGCCGCGCTGGCGGATGTGGCCGACCTCTACTCCCGCGGCTTCGGCCACATCACGACGCGGCAGAACGTGCAGTTCCATTTCATGCGCCTGCATGACGTGGAGCCGGCAATGCGGCGGCTCGCGGACGCGGGACTGACGACGCGCGCAGCGTGCGGCAATTCGGTCCGCAACATCACGGGATGCCCGTTCGCCGGCGTGGCCGAGGATGAGGTCTTCGACGTCACGCCGTACGCCGAGGCGCTGACACGCTATCTCCTGCGCCATCCGCTGAGCGCCACGCTGCCGCGAAAATTCAAGATCGGGTTCGAGGGGTGCCCGGACGATCACACGCGGACCAGCGTCAACGACCTCGGGTTTCGCGCGGTCATCGGGCCCGGCGGCACGCGCGGCTTCCGCATCACGGTCGCGGGCGGGACGGCGATTCTCTGTCGGTCGGCCTCGCTACTCCACGATTTCCTCCCTGCCGGTGGGATCTTCGACGTCGCCGACGCGGTGCTTCGTGTCTACGCAGACTTCGGCGACTACGCGCACCGGCAGCGGAACCGCTTGAAGTTCCTGATCAAGACCATGGGATGGGATCGATGGCTGGCGGAGTACCAGAGCGCCCTCGCGGCGGTCCGCGCCGAAGAGCGGGGTCCATTCCCTTTCGATCCCGACCAGCCCCCCATCGAGGCGGCACCGGTCCGGGGCGGCGGGCCCGCGCCGGACCTCCGCGATCTTGCGGCCCGCGCGGGGGAAGCGGAGCTGCGCGGCCCGGGCATCCGTCCGCGGCTGTCGGTGGTCGACGAGTCCCTCGATCGGTGGACGGCGACGAACGTCCGTCGGCAGAAGCAGGAGGGCTATGCGATTGCGATCGTCACGGTGCCCCTCGGCGACCTCACGGGCGCG
>JBKJRJ010000358.1:0-5393 GCA_046594705.1 Vicinamibacterales bacterium | reverse complement strand
CGCCGTCGGCTGCAGGCCCCAGCCCGGCTGGGCCTCGCGCGCGAGTTTGGCGCCCAGCGTGAGGTGGAGCCGTTCAGAAGCCAGCATGATTTCGTCCTGCGCGAAGGCGTTGACGCGATCGTCGCTCGACGATTCCGGCGTGAGAGAGTAGCCGTGTCGCCCGGTCAGCTGTTCATACATCAGGCGATAGCCGGCGCCCGCGACGAGGTCGTGTCGCGCGCCGAGAGCCGTGTGGTAATGGATTTCCGCGTCCGCGGTTCGGCGCCGATAGTCCCCCACCGGTTCGTCGCGCTGTGCGAGGTCCAGGGAGGACTGGACCTGCAGGGATGCGCCATTGGCGCGGCTCAGGACCCACCGGCCGAGCAGTGAGCCGCCGTTCATCACGGAGGGGGTGTCGATGGTCCGGGACAGCGTCGCCGCCGGCGCCCCGCCGAAGTCGATCCAGAGACCATTGCCGCGGGCGCGGCTCAGCCTACCGTGGAGGGTGAAGGCGCGCCGCCCGCTGGTCCAGTCGGTACGAAAGCCCGCCATCGCGCGGCGCCACTGGTCCCCGGCGCCCGCGCCCGATGCCAGCCGGGACTCGCCATACCCGGACCACTGCGAGAATATCCGGTAATCGAGGTTCCCGGCCGAGCCGCCATAACGCGCCAGGACCTGGACCGGTTCGAAGCTGCCGCCACCGACGCGCACCAGCGCCCCATGGGTTTCGGCCGCGCTCTTCGTCAGGATGTTGATCACGCCGTTGACAGCGTTGGCGCCCCAGACCGCTGCGCCCGGGCCGCGGATCACCTCGATGCGCTCGATGCTCTCGACCGCCAGATCTTCGGTGTCCCAGAACACTCCCGAAAAGAGGTGGTTGTAAATGCTCCGCCCGTCAATCAGGACCAGCAGCTTGTTCGAATACAGGCCGTTGAAACCGCGCACCGACACCGCCCACTTGTTGGCGTTGATCTGCGCGACCTGCACCCCTGGCGCCAGCCGCAGCAGGTCCGGCAGCGTCGTCATTCCGGAGCGGCGGATCTCATCCTGCGTGATGACGTAGATCGCGGCGGCCACCTCCGACGCGCGCTCTTCTTTTCGCGACGCCGAGGTGACCGTGATGTTCATCAGGTCCTCGATCGTGGCGCCCGACAGGTCCGGCGCCGGCCGGCCCTGGGCGAATGCGTCTCCCCCCCAGGCGCCGCCGACGACACCGACGGCGACGAGGAGGACGACGAACACGATGGCGCGCACCTGCTTCCACATGACGCTAAGCCGCCGCCACTTTCAATCGGCGGAAGACGGCGTTGACGCGCGACAGCAGCACGTCCGGATCGAACGGCTTGAGCATGTAGTCGTCGGCGCCAAGCTCCAGCACACGCCGTTCGATGCCCGGGCCCTCCTCCGAGGTCAGCACCAGAATCGGCAGGGTCGCCATGGCCAGGTCCTTCCGCAGGGTGGCGATGGCCTGGTAGCCGTCCATCTCCGGCATGTTGAGATCGATGAGCAGCAGGTCAGGCCGCTCGCGCATGGCGATCTCGATGCCGTCACGGCCGTTGGCGGCTTGCAGTACTTCGAACTTCTCGCGTTCGAGCAGGAGCTTGACCAGCATTCTCGTGATCGCGTCGTCGTCGACCACCAGGACTCGCGGGTTATCGCGGGTCAGGGCGCGGGCGGTGTCGTCATCGCTCAGCACACGGTTGACCTCTTCGATCGAGGTGATGCCGAGGGCGACCAGCTGCAACGCGTGGTCACGCATCGTGGGAAAGCCGGCGGCCCGCATCGCGGCGCGGATCTGGTGCGCATTGGCGCCCCCGGCAATCGCGGCGCGCAGCTCTTCCGAGGGGGTCAGCAGCTCGGCGACCGGCACGCGCCCCAGATAACCGGTGTGGTTGCAGTGCTGACAGCCCGATCCCGTTGAGGCCGGCGCTTCGCCTTCGTTGAGCAGCTGCTTGCAGCTCGGACACAGTGACCGCAGCAGGCGTTGCGCCAGCACCGCGGACAGGCTTTCAGCGATCTTGTAAGGCTCGAGTCCCAGGTTTGCCAGACGCGTGATCGCGGTGGCGGCGTCGATGGTGTGAATCGAGGTCAGGACGAGATGGCCCGTATAGGCCGCCTGGCCGACGATCTGGGCCACTTCTTCGTCGCGGACCTCGCCGACCATGATGACGTTCGGGTCCTGCCGCATCAAGGACTTCAGGACGGTCGCGAACGTGTTGCCGCCGCGCGGGTTGACCGGGATCTGGGTGACGCCTGGCACCGTCCGCTCGACCGGGTCTTCAACGCTGACGATGTTGGTGCGGCCGGTGCGCAGTTCCGCCAGCGCGGCATACAAGGCCGTGGTCTTGCCTGATCCGGTCGGTCCGGTGACCAGGACGAGGCCGTCCGGGCGCGCCAGGCTCTGGCGCAGCCGCGCGAGCGTGTCGTCGTCGTAGAACAGCCGGTCGAGCGACTGCAGCGGGCTGCAGCTGTCGATGACCCGCATGACGATTTTCTCGCCCTGGACGATGGGCAGCGTCGAGAGCCGGATGTCGATGGGACGGCCGTTGACCTTGATCCGGAACGCGCCGTCCTGGGGCCGGTGGTGAATGGCGATGTCGGCCTTCGCCATGATCTTGAAGCGGTTGAGGATCGGACTGGAGACCGACGCCGGCAGCGTCAGCACGGGCTCGAGCACGCCGCAGATGCGATAGCGGACCGAGGTGCCGTCGGACCCGCACTCGACATGCACGTCGCTCGCGCCGACCTCGACGGCTCGGCCGATGATGTGATCGCAGAGGTCGACCACGGTCGACACCGTGGCGGGCGAGCGCGCCGCGTCGGGGCCGTCGACGACCGGCCGTTCGTTGCTCAGTCGCGCCGCCAGCACGTCGAGCTCGCGCAGTTTCGGGTAACACCGTTCCAGCGCCTCGAGCACACCGGACCGCGGCGCGACCGAGGCGACCAGCCGTCTGCCGGACGCGAACGCCAGGTCGCGCTCGATCTCTGGATCGAAGGGCCGGCAGGTCGCGTAGGTCAGGGTGCGGTTGTCCACGCTCAGCGGCACGACGACGTGGCGCCTCGCCAACCGTTCCGGCACGAGCCGGACCGCGAGCTCGCTGGTCGCCATCTCCACGGCGTTGACGAGATCCAGGCCCGCGGCCTCGGCAAGCGCGCCGTAACAGTCGGCTTCCTTGACCAGGCCGAGCGCGACGAAGGCATCCGCCAGCTCGATGGTCTCCCGCTGTGCGTGCTGACGGGCAACCGCCAGGTCACTCCGGCTGATCAGTCCACGATCGATCAGGAGCGCGGGAAATCCGGCGAGGCCGACGCCGTGTACCGACGGCGGAATAGCAACGTGCTTAAGCATCCAATACCTCACGGACCTTGTTGCCGAGCGCTGAACCGGTAAAGGGCTTGCGGATGAAGGCGTAGCCTTCCCGCAACGTCCCGTCCTGAACGAGCGCATGGGTGGTATGGCCGGACATGAACAGCGCCCGCGTCTGCGGCGAGCGCGCCTGGACGCGTGCCACCACGTCGGGACCGGCGAGATCCGGCATCACGACGTCACAGAGGATCAGGTCAAACGGGCGTGCCACGGAGTGCAGGATGGCGAACGCCTCCTGGCCATCGCGGGCGCACGTCACGTGATAACCGAGCCGGGTGAGCAGGCGGCGCACCAGCGACCGAACCCCGGCCTCGTCTTCCACCACCAGGATGTGCTCAGTGCCGGCGCAGTCGGGCGACGGCCCGGGAGCCGGGAGGGCCGCGCTGATGTCTTCGCTGACCCCTGGAAGCAGCACCTCGAAAGCCGACCCTCTGCCAGGCTCACTGAACACGTGCATGCTGCCGCCCGCCTGTTTGACGACCGCCAGGCAGGTGGACAACCCGAGGCCGGTGCCCCCGGCGCGTCCTTTGGTCGTGAAGAAGGGCTCGAAGACGCGTCGTCTGGTGTCTCCGTCCATGCCGCAGCCGGTATCGCTGACGGTCAACTGCGTGCGCCGGCCGGCCGCCGCCGACGTTTCGATCGACAGCGTGCCGCCGTCGGGCATCGCGTCCGCGGCGTTGACGACGAGATTCATGAGCACCTGTTCGATGAGTCCGACATCGGCGCGCACCCGCCCGAGGCCGTCCGCCAGGGTCATCGAGAGCACAACGTCCTCGCTGAGGACCCGCCGCAACATCTTCTCGGCGCCGCGGACAACGTCGTTGAGTTCGAGGACGCGCGGCTCGAACGTGTGCGCGGTGGTGAACGCCAGCAGCTGCTTCGTCAGCTCGGCGGCACGATTGGCGGCATCCACGATACCGTCCGCGTCAGCCCGCCGCGAATCCCCCTCGGGCAGCGCATCCAGCAGCATGGTGGCACTCGCGAGAATGACGGCGAGCAGGTTGTTGAAATCGTGCGCGATGCCCCCGGTAAACTCGCCGACGGTCGCGAGCTTCTGGGCCCGACGGACCTGGTCTTCCAGACCCTTCTGGGTGGTGATGTCGGTGAAGATCGCATCGACGATGGAGGCATCGGGGCCGCCACGAACCACGGCGCGGCCGCGCAGCCAGATCCACGCGCTGTCCGCTCGCTGCCAACGGAACTCGACATCGAACGACTCGTCGGTGACGACGAGCAGGCGGTAGGCCTCCTCGATCTGGGCCGCATCGGCGGGGTGCGCGCGGTCGATCCAGATATTCCCGGAGGCGGCGAGCATCTCGGCCGGCGAGTAGCCGCAGACCCGCTGGGCGCTACCGCTCACCGACATCGCACGTCCGCCCACGACGCCGGACCACAGCACGTCGCTCGACGTTGTGTCGATCAGCGCCTGGAAGGCGGACGGTGCGGGCTCGTGGCCGGGCCGGCCTGTCTCGGGAGCCGACGCGACTGCTTGCATGCCGGCTGTAGTGCGAGAAAGCGGCCATCCAGGGCTCCAGCCACCATGTGCAAGCAAGCTATTGCGAAATATGGACTTATCAGCCTCGGCATGCCCACCACTCGTGACGAGCTATGGTATCGTCACCATAGTTCGCCAGTTTGCACCATGGTGCGCACCGGACATCGGATCGTAGGTCAAAAGAAATCATGAACCGCCTCCTTGTGATCGACGACGACCAGCCGAGCTGCCGGCTGCTGACCGCCATCTTCCAGGCCGAGGGGTTCGAGGTCCAGAGTGCGCACGACGGCCTGTCGGGCATTGCGGCGGTGCTCTCCGGACGCCCCGACGTCGTGCTGCTCGATCTCGACATGCCGGGCCTCGACGGCATGGCGGTGCTGGAACGTCTGAGAAAGGAAGCGCCCGCGGTGCCGGTCGTGATGCTGACCGGATCGATGGACGTGAAGAACGCCGTGCGGGCCATTCAGCTCGGGGCGTTCAACTACCTGACCAAGCCGATGAATCGCGCGGAGGTCGTGATCGTGGTGCGCCGCGCGCAGGAAGCCAGCGCGA
>JBKJRJ010000357.1:0-3772 GCA_046594705.1 Vicinamibacterales bacterium | reverse complement strand
TGAGGTTACCGACACGGCGCTGACCGCCGGTTCCCGCCTCGGCAGTTACGACATTCTGGCGCTGATTGGCAGCGGCGGCATGGGGGAGGTGTATCGCGCGCGCGACACCAAGCTCGGTCGCGAGGTGGCGCTGAAGATCCTGCCCGACAGCTTCAGCCGCGACCCCGAACGCGTGGCCCGGTTCAATCGTGAGGCGCAGGTCCTGGCCTCCCTCAACCATCCCCACATCGGGGCCATCTACGGCCTCGATGACGTCAACGGGCAGACGTGTCTGGTCCTCGAATTAATCGACGGCCAGACGCTCGCACACCGCATCGACCAAGGACGCCTTCTTCTCGAGGACGCCTTACCGATCGCCAGGCAGATTGCGGAGGCGCTCGAAGCCGCACACGACAAGGGCGTTGTCCATCGGGATCTGAAACCGGCGAATATCGCTGTCACTCCTGCCGGCCAGGTAAAACTGCTGGATTTCGGTTTGGCAAAGCCGGCGGACACCACCAGCGATCCGTCGCTGGACCTGGCGAACTCGCCAACGTTGACCTCGCTCGCGATGGTGACCGGCGAAGGCGTGATCCTCGGCACTGCCGCCTACATGAGCCCTGAGCAGGCGAAGGGGCAGCCAACAGACAAACGTTCTGACCTGTGGGCATACGGCTGCGTGCTCTACGAGATGCTCACCGGCCAGCGGGCGTTCGGCGGCAAGGATGCGACCGACGTGCTCGCCGCGATTATTCGAGCGGAACCGGACTGGACCGCGCTGCCGGCGAACACGCCGCCACCGGTTCGCAGACTGCTGCGGCGATGCCTCGAGAAGGATCGCCAGCGGCGGCTGGCTCATGCGGCGGACGCGCGACTGGAGATCGACGACGCGCTGGCGGCGCCGGGCGCTGAGCCACTCGCGGTGGCGTCGCGCCGGCCCGTCGCGTCGATCGCGGTCGCGGCATTGGCCGGCGGCGCACTGCTCGCCGCGCTCGTCACCTGGGCCGTGACGCGGCCCGGAGCCCAGGCGCCGGTGCTGCCCTCGCGCTTCGCTATCGTGCCACCACTCGAGCATCCGCTGGGGAATCCAGGCAGGACCCGCGACGTCGCCTTGTCGCCCGATGGCCGGCACCTTGTCTACCGCGTCGCGTTTGGAAAAGCGGGCGGCCAATTGGCGGTGCGCGGCCTCGAGCAACTCGAGGCGCGACTGGTGGAGGGTGTCACCAACGCGCAGGACCCGTTTTTTTCTGTGGATAGCCAGTGGATTGGGTTCTTCGACGGCGAGGAGCTCAAGAAGGTGTCCATCACAGGGGGACCGGCCATCACGATCTGCCAGACCGGGGGCTCGCCGGGCGGGGCGAGTTGGGACGACGACAACACCATCGTGTTCGCCACCACGGATGTCACGACCGGTCTATTTCGCGTAGCGGCCGCCGGTGGTGCCAAGCCGACAGTGCTGACAACGCCCAACGCGGCGGAGCACGAGGGCGATCACCTGTACCCTTCGGTTCTGCCGGCCGGCCGCGGTGTGCTGTTCACGATCGCGGGCGGTCGGCCTGAAAACGCGCAAGTGGCCGTCCTCGACCTCAAGACCGGCCAGCGCCGCACGATGATTCATGGCGGCAGCGGCGCCGCCTACGTGGCTCCTTCGACCGCGTCGACCAGCTCGGGGCGAGCAAAGTCAGGGGAGGCAGGATATCTGGTGTATGCCTCCGCGGGGACCTTGCGCGCCGTGGGGTTCGATCTCGCGAAGCTGGAGGTCGTGGGCGATCCGGTGCCGGTGGTTGAGGATGTGCTGGTCAACGAACTCGCTGCCGCCAACTATGCGGTGGCGCGGTCGGGAACGCTCGTCTATGTCCCGGGCGTGACCGACCCGCTGAGGAGACCGCGGGCACTCGTGTGGGTCGACCGCAAGAGTCACGAGGAGCCGATCCAGGCGCCGCGACGCGCCTACCAGGCTCCGCGTCTGTCTCCCGACGGCACGCGCATCGCGGTTGAGATCAAAGATAAGCAGAGCGACGTCTGGATCTGGGACTTCGCGCGCGAGACGTTGACGCCCTTGACCCTGGACGGCGGGTTGTACCCGATCTGGACATCTGACGGCCGGCGCGTCGTGTTCTCCTCATTGCGCGCGAGCTCGCAGAACCTGTTTGTCCGGGCCGCCGATGGCGCTGGCGCCGTCGACCAGCTGACGACGAGCACCACGGGACGGGTTGCCTCGTCGGTCACTCCGGATGGGGCGCACGTTCTCGGTTACCAATTTGCGCCAGTCACGGCGCGGGACATCATGCTGGTTCCACTGACGAATCCCGTAAGTCGGCCCGGACCCGGTGTGTCGGCAGGTAGCAGCCCGTCCGAGGTGGAGCCGCTCATCCAAACGTCGTTCGACGAATACAATGCCGAGGTTTCGCCCGATGGGCGCTCCGTCGCGTACCAGTCGAACGAATCGGGGCGATTCGAAGTTTACGTGCGCCCCTTCCCGCAGGTGAACGCCGGGAGATGGCAGGTCTCGACGGCAGGCGGGACACGCCCCGCGTGGGCGCGGAGCGGGCGGGAGCTGTTCTACCTCGACGCCGATGACATGCTGACCGTCGTGCCGGTGCACACGTCCATGCGGGCGTTCAGCGCCGGCAAACCGGTCAAGCTGCTCCACACGAAGTACGCGACCCCACAAACCCTTCGCACCTACGACGTGTCGCCGGACGGCCAGCGGTTCCTGATGATGAAGGAGAGCGGGGCGGGCGACCCGTCTGCCACGGCCAGAATCGTCGTTGTCTTGAACTGGTTCGAGCAGCTCAAGGCGCGCGTGCCCACGAAATAGACGGCCGGCCCACGCGGCCGCAGGGGCGCTCGACTGCGCTCGGTGCGAAGCCCGGCGCCCAGGCGAAGAGGCGGCATGCCCATTGGGGACAGCCGGGCCCTAGCGACGCTGGCCTCTCCCGCCAACGCATATAATCACGCCTCCTATGAACATGACTGCAGGCACGCGGCTGGGACCGTACGAGATCATCGAGCTGGCCGGGTCTGGCGGGATGGGGGACGTCTATCGGGCCCACGACGTCAGGCTCGATCGCGACGTGGCCGTCAAGACCATCAAGGGACCCTTCACCGAGCGCTTCGAGCGTGAGGCCCGCGCGATTTCGTCGTTGAACCATCCCAACATCTGCACGCTCTACGACGTCGGCGAGCACGACGGTAGCGGCTACCTGGTCATGGAGTATCTCGACGGCAAGCCGATCGCCGGTCCGTTGCCGGTCGACCAGGCTGTCGCGTTCGGCGTGCAGATCTGCGAGGCGCTGCACGCGGCCCACCGGAAGGGGGTCATCCATCGCGACCTCAAGCCCGCCAACATCCTCGTCACCAAGCAGGGCATCAAGCTGCTGGACTTCGGGCTGGCCAAGCTCGCGGCGGTGGCGGGCGCGCCCGCGGGCGCCGGAGAGCCGGCGACGGTCGCGGCCCTCACGGGCGTCTACACGGTCGTCGGCACGCCGCAATACATGGCGCCCGAACAGATCGAGGCGCGCGACGTCGATGCGCGCAGCGATATCTTCGCGTTCGGATGCGTCCTCTACGAGTTGCTCACCGGGCGACGGGCGTTCGACGGCAAGACCTCGTCGAGCGTGATGGCGGCGGTGCTCGCCACCGACCCGACGCCGATCGAAACACTCGTCCCGCTGACGCCACCGGCCCTCGACCGGATCGTGTCGCGCTGCCTGGCGAAGGACCCCGAGGATCGGTGGCAGTCGGCCCGCGACGTCGCCGCGGAGCTGGCCTGGGTGTCCAAGGGCGGATC
>JBKJRJ010000233.1:0-3222 GCA_046594705.1 Vicinamibacterales bacterium | reverse complement strand
AGGCCGCGTTCCTCGAACGGCACGGCGATCGCGAGATAGAGGGTGCTGATCGCGGCGAAGACGAACCGCGTGCCGGTCATCTCCGGCGCGCCGAATACCACCAGGACCCACCCGAAGTAGAGGGGATGGCGAACGATGGCGAAGACGCCGTCGGTTTTGAGCGGGATGTGCCGCGGCGGTGCGGCGCCGTGCGCATTGAGCACCTGGCGGACACCGGCCAGATCCAGCGCGTCGAGCGCCGCGGTGCCTGTCACGGTCAACAGCAGGCCGGCCGCCTGGGCGGCGTAGCCGATCAGCCGCCAGCCGTCCGGCAGCGCGTAGAGCTGGCCGGCGACGGGCTGCCAGCTGATGCACACAAGAAGAAACAGCAGGCTCGCGCCCCACGTGTACACCGACCGTTCGAGCCATGGGGCTACGACGCTCGTGACCACACGCTTGGCGCCCGTGCGCGCGAGCAGCGAGTGGTGCAGCGCGAAGAGGGTGAACAGCGAGATGTTGGTCAGGGCCGGGCGCCAGCGTGCGCCGCGCGCCGGTTCGCCCCACGGCAGGGCATACGCATAGAGGAAGTAACCCAGCGAGCCGGCGAAGAGCAACCCGCCGGCGCACGCGAAGGCCAGCGCCAGCCGCCCGGGTCGCGCCGCAACTGCCGCCTCTTCCATGAAGTGGAGACTATTATAAGGAGATGGGGCCAGTCGGCGCGTCTCGCGTCGTGATCAGCGGGATCGGCGTCGTGTCGCCGTACGGCGTCGGGCGGGAACGCTTCTGGTCCCATGTCAGCCGCGGCTCCAGCGCAACCCGGACGATCACCGAGTTCGATGCCTCGCCATTTCCCTGCACGGTCGCCGCCCCGGTTCCGGCCGCGCTCACCATTGACGACGCTCCGCCGATCGTGGGACGCGATCCCGCCGGCGCGGCCCACGCCGGGCGGCCGGATCCGCGCCGCTACTCGCGCGCATCCCTGATCGCGGTGATCGCGGCGAGCGAGGCGTGGAACGACGCGGGCCTGCAGCGGAACGAGCCGGGGGCCGGCGTGCTCGTCGGCAGCGGCGCCGGCGGCATCGATGTCGCCGAGCGGCAGTATGCCGAGTTCTTCAATGACGGCTGGAAGCGCGTCACGCCCTACGCCATCCCGGTCTCCATTGTCGGCATGATTTCGAGCGAGATTTCCATTGCGCTGGAGTTGCACGGCATCAGCCACGTGATGTCCACCGGGTGCACGAGTTCGACCGACGCCATCGGCTACGCGGCGTCGCTCATCCGGGCCGGTGAGGCCGACGTCATCCTGTCAGGCGGCGCCGACGCCTGCGTCACGCCGGGGATGATGTTCGGCTTCTCCAGGATGCGCGCGGTGTCGACCGGCTACAACGAGGCGCCGGCCGAGGCCTCGCGGCCGTTCGATCGGGGTCGGGACGGATTCGTGCTCGGCGAAGGCGCCTGGATGGTGGTGCTCGAACGCGAGGACCGGGCCCGCGCGCGCGGCGCCACCATCTATGCGGCAATCGACGGCTACGGCTCGACGTGCGATGCCTATCACCGCGTGCAGATGGATCCCAACGGTGAGCAGATCGTCCGCGCCATGCGGCTCGCGATCGATCGGTCGGGCCGGCCGATCGAGGAGATTGGTTACGTCAACTATCACGGCACCTCGACGGTGCTCAACGACGCCGTCGAAGCGCGCTGTGTGCGCCGCGTGTTCGGCGATCGGGCCGAGCTGGTGCCCGGCTCATCGACCAAGTCCATGATCGGCCACCCCCAGGGGGCCAGCGGCGCCGCAGGCGTCGTCACTGCCGCGCTGGCGCTGGCGCGCGGCTTTCTGCCGCCCACCATCAACCAGCGCGAACGCGATCCCGCCTGCGACATGGACTTCATCGCCAACGTGGGGCGCGCCGCCTCGCCGCAGGCGGCGCTGTGCAACTGCCTGGGCTTCGGCTCGAAGAACAGCGCCCTGGTGCTGGGCGCGCCATGAGATGCCACACGTGGGAGACGGATCGATGACACCCAGGCACACAGGCCGTAAGGCACGAAGATCAGCAAGGCCCTGGTGTCTTCGTGTCTTGGCGCCTTCGTGGGTCAGCCGTCGGCTCGGCGTCGGTGGTGTCATGCGTCAGGAACGGGCGCTGTGTACGACGTAATCGTCTGCGGCGCCGGCCCGGCGGGCGCGGTGGCGGCGACGGTGCTGTCGCGCGGGGGGGCGCGGGTGTTGCTGCTGGATCGGGCGCGATTTCCGCGGCCGAAGCTGTGCGGCGACACGCTGAACCCGGGCGCCCTCGCGGTGTTGCGCCGCCTCGCGCTGAGCGGCGGGTTCGAGTCGTCGGCCCTGCCGGTGGACGGCATGATCGTGACAGGGGAGCGCGGCGTACGGGTGCGCGCGGCGTACGGCCGCGGCGCGCGGGGGCTGGCGATCGAACGCCGCCTGCTTGACGCGGCGTTGCTGGGGGCGGCGGTCGCGGCGGGCGCGCGCGTCGAGGAAGGGGTCCTGGTGCGCGGCCCGTTGCTCGACAACCGGGCGCACGAGCTTCAGGTCCGCGGGATCGTGATGGCCGGCCGCGACGGACGTGATCTGCGCGTGCCCGCGCCCCTGGTGATCGCCGCGGACGGCCGGCGCTCGCGGCTCGCCGTCGGCGTCGGCCTGGCGCGTCAGCCGCGGCGGCCGCGGCGCTGGGCGATCGGCGCCTACTTCGAGCAAGTCGCCGGGATGACCTCGTTTGGCGAGATGCACGTCCGCCGCGGTCGTTATGTCGGCGTGGCGCCGCTGCCATCCGGTCTCGTCAATGTCTGCCTCGTGCTGCCCGGTCCGTCGAGCCTGCCGGCGTCTCGCGCGAACTTCGAAAATCCTGAGCGGCTTCTGCGCGCGGCGATCGATCGCGACCCCGCGCTGCGGGAACGATTCGCCGGCGCCCGGATGATGGCGCCCCCCGTGATGCTGGGGCCGCTCGCCATCGACGCCCCGACGCCCGGGTTGCCGGGGTTGCTGCTGGCCGGTGATGCGGCCGGCTTCATCGATCCGATGACGGGCGACGGACTCCGATTCGCGGTGCGCGGCGGAGAGCTTGCCGCAGACGTCGCGCTGGCGGCATGGGCCGGACGGCTGTTGCACCCGCACCTGCGGCTGGCGCGCCTGCGCCGTCGCGAGTTCGCCGCGAAGTGGCGCTTCAACCGCGCCCTCCGGCGCCTGGTCGGCCGCGAGACGACGGTGGAACTGGCGGGCATGGCGGCGTTCGC
>JBKJRJ010000097.1:0-7253 GCA_046594705.1 Vicinamibacterales bacterium | reverse complement strand
CCCATCCGCGGCCTTACGCATCGCATCTCCGACATCCACCACACTGCTGTTATCCGAGTTGTACTCATCGTAACTACGCGCGTCCTCGTCCTCATCCTCATACTCCCCCCCGCGCTTTGGATTCCCACTCGTTCCAATACCCAGGTTCATAAGGGCTTTCAAAGAGATAAGCCGGCGACCACCCGGGTGGAAACCCGTCAGGAACACCGCGACCGGAATGTGTGGCATGGACTTCACAGCTCTCCACCTGAGCAAGGCAGGTGCCACACAAAAGGCGGGAAATATGGGAACCGGGCTACCGCGCGTGAGCAGTTGAGGTGCCCGCGACGGCGCTGTCGAGGTACTGACGGTGCCATAGCTCGAACACCAGCAGCTGCCAGAGGCGAAGAGTGTGGTCGCGCTCCCCGGCCAGGTGCTCCTTGAGCAGGCGCGAGACGAAGACGGGCTCGAAGTAGCCGCGCTGCCGGGTGCGGGGGGCGTCAAGCACGTCGGAGAAGAGGCCCATCAGCCCGCCGCGGAACCAGGTGCCGAGCGGAATCCCGAAGCCCTGTTTCTTCCGGTCGAGGATGCCGGCGGGCAGCATTGGCCGCAGCGTCTCCTTCAGGATGTGCTTGCGCCGGCCGTCCCTGATCTTGAAGCGCGCCGGCAGCGTGGCGGCGAAATCGATGACCCGGTTGTCGAGGAGGGGGACCCGCGTCTCGATCGAGTGGGCCATGCTCATCCGATCGACCTTGGTCAGGACGTCTTCGGGCAGGTAGGTCTCGAAGTCGAAGCGCATCATCCGGCTGTCGTGCGGCAGCCCGTCGAACCGCTCGAAGTGCCGCGCCAGGGCGGCTTCGGAGTCGGCCGCTACAGCCGCGCGTACGCCCGGGGCGTACAACGAAGCCCGTTCGTCCGGCTGGAACATCGCGATCGAGTCCAGGTAGCGTCCGGCGGCATCCTTGGCCACATGCCGCAGGAAGTTCTTTCCCTTGGCGCCGTGCGGGAGCATCGGCCAGGCGAGCGCCGCCGCCGCCCGCAGGCCGGGCACCGGCAGCCGATCGAACTGCGCCACCCGCGGGTGCGGCAGGTAGCGGTCGTATCCGCCGAACAGCTCGTCACCACCGTCGCCGGAGAGGACCACGGTGACGTGCCGGCGCGCGATCTCCGACACGTACCACGTCGGAATCGCCGAGGAGTCAGCGAACGGCTCGTCGAAGTGCCCGATCAGCTGGTCGAGAATCGACAGGCCGTCCGGCCGCACCACGAACTCGTGGTGATCGGTCCCGAAATGTGTCGCGACTGTCCGCGCGTGCTCCAGTTCGTCGAATGCTGGGTCGTCGAAGCCGATCGAGAACGTCTGCACCGGGCGCGACGAGGCGCGCGCCATCATGCCGACCACCGCCGAGGAGTCGACGCCCCCGGACAGGAATGCGCCGAGCGGCACGTCGCTCACCAGGTGCGACCCGACCGCATCCTGCAGTACCTCGCGCAGCGCCTCGCATGCCTCCGCCTCGGAGCCGGCAAAGGTTTCGCGCGCGTCGACCTGCCAGTACTGCGAGATCTGCGCGCGGCCGTCACGCCAGCGCAGGAAATGTCCCGGCGGCAGCTTGCTGACGCCCTGGAAGATCGATGCGTCGCGCGGCGTGTAGAGAAACGCCAGGTAGTGATCAAGCGCCGCCAGGTTGAGGGCCGGGTCCACCGCGCCGGCGGCCAGCAGCGACTTGATCTCGCTGCCGAAATAGAGGCGTCCGCCGCGCTCGGTATAGTGGACCGGCTTCTGGCCGGCGCGGTCGCGCGCGAGCAGCAGCGTCCGCTTCGGCTCGTCCCACAGCGCGATACCGAACATGCCGCGCAGGCGGGCGAAGGCGCCTTCGCCCCACTCCTCGTAGGCATGAACAATCGTCTCGGTGTCGCTCGAGGTGTAGAAGCGGTGACCGAGCGATTCGAGGTCCCCGCGCAGCTCGCGGTAATTGTAGATCTCGCCGTTGAAGACCACCCAGATGGTCTGCGCTTCGTTGTGAATCGGCTGCCGGCCGCCGGCCAGGTCGATGATGCTCAGCCGACGCATCCCCAGCCCCAGCCCCGGCTCCACGTGGATGCCCTCGTCGTCCGGACCTCGGTGCCGGATGACTTCACACATCCGGTGAACCAGGTTGAACTCGGCGTCGAGCCGTTGGGGCGTCTGACCCGAACGCCCGGACAACGTGCTGTCAGCGAAACCGGCGATGCCACACATAGCTAAATAATCCTCATCGCTGGTTGGCGAATAATGCACGGCTGAGGCCAGTCGTCCGGCTGGGCTTGGGGTCCGTCCGGGAAGGCGACCGAGATCGCGAAGTCGTCCCCGCCGTGGTTGACGACGAACGCCGCGTCGGACCAGCCCTCCCGGGGCTGCGAAGGGGAGCCCATCGCCGTGATGCGCGTCCGGCCAGGCCTGGCGCACGCTACCGGCACGAATGTGCCGATGAGGAAGTTCGAGTCACCGGACTGCCGCGTCACCAGCGCCACGGAGCCCTCGACGCGCCCGTACTCGGGTGCGTAGGACGCCATCGCGTCATCCCGCACGATGGACAGCTCCGCGGCCGTCGAGGCCAGGGTCAGGCGGCGGCCAGTTTGGTGCTCCAGATCAACTGCGCCATCCCGTCGTTCCGCGCGCCAGTCGGGGTGCAGGTGCCACCAGGCTTCCGCCGTGGTGGGTGTGCTCGTCAGCACCTGGTCCACCACCAGCCATCCGGTCCCGTGCAGCGTGACCACCGCGCGGGTATGACGGCGCGGGGCGTAGGCGTCGTGGGTGCCGACCGCAAAATCCATCTCCGGCCCCACGCGGGCGACGAGAAACCGCGCATCAGCGCGGCTGCGCCAATGAAACGGGCCGTTGGGCTCGGCATGGTCGCGACCGTCCAGCACGAGCGTGTTGTGCATGCGCGAGGATCGAAAACGGTCGCGCGTCTCGGCGCGCATGGTGTACGTCGCGGTTCCGGGATCGATGAGCAGCGGGTCGGCGCCGACCGTCAGCACGATCGCCAGCGCGTCTGAATGGGCATGGCCACCGTTGAGGAACCCGTGCGGTCCGGCATCGAACACCAGGTGTCCGTCGGCCGAGCGCGAGACCAGGTAGCCGCTGTCCGGCAGTAGGCGCGAGGGCCACGGCGTCACCGCCGCGGACTGCGGCGGCGCCGGCGCCGCGCCGAGAGTCCACCACGTTTCCTCGGGCACGGTGCCGGTCGAGAGCGAGCCGTCCCCCAGCAAAGACGCCGCGACGGCCAGGGTGTCCGCCGCATGGTCCGCCGCCGCGCCGTTGAACCGGAACAACCGCCCTCCGTCGTCGTCGCCAATGGTCGGAAGACGGCCGCGATCGTCGGCCATCGATCGCAGGTACGCGGACAGGTTCCGCGCGGTCTGCTCGAAGGAGGCCGCGGCAGGATCTCCGGAGGCGCGGGCGACCATCAACGCGAGCAGGTAGAAGTCCGTCGTGTAGCGGTGGTAGTGCGCGGAGAGCTCGACGTGGCCGCCGTCGGCCTGCACCTGCCTGTGCGCCTCGCGGAGGAGGACGTCCCGTCCAGCGGCGGCGCGGCCGGCGCTCCGGCGCAGCTCGGGAAATGCCGTCGACACCGCGTAGAGGGCCAGTGCTTCGCCCGTGAGATGGGTGTTGGGACTGAAGTAGGTGGAGAGATTGTGCGCCACGTGCGTGAGCTGCCGATCGAGCGAGACGAGCAGGTCGACCAACCAGGGGGTGGCGTCGTCCTCGGCGCCGTCGGTGAAGAACTCGACGGCCCAGGTCCAGGACAGTGCCCGGAAGGCGAGTTCCAGCATGCTCGCCCAGTTGACCCCACTGAGTGGAGGATTCGCGCGCAACCAGTCTTCGAGGTGCGCGATGAATGTCCCGCGGCAGGCGCCATCCCCGGTCAGCCAGTAGGCCCTCCCGAGCGCCAGGAAGTACTGATGTCGATTGGTCTCCCAGATGATCTTGTGATCGCCCGACGCGGGAGCCAGGTAGGGGACGGCAGCCCAATGGCCAGCCGGGGCCGTCCGGCCGTGGATTCGGTCGGCGTGCCAATCCGGGGGATTGCCGAGGAGCACGTTCCGATAGCCGAGCAGATCGTGCCGGCCCTCCATCACCCGTGTCGCGCGCGCATGGGCGTCGGCGGCCGCGGAGGGAAAGGCTTCACTGATCGCGGCGCCCAGCGCGCCGCGCCGGCGTGACTGAAGCGGCCAGACCGACTCGCGCGTCTGGAAGTGTTCGGCGAGCGCGCGGTGCGCGGCAAGGTAGTCCTGCCGCCCGGCCGCGTCGCGGGCGCGGGCGACCAGCGGACCCGCCTGGGGCTCCAGCGCGCGCACGAGCGCCGCGCGATCCCACCGCGGCGGAGCGACGGCATAGCGGAGGCGCCCGGCCATCTTCCGGGCTTCACACGTGACCCGGAAGCGGAGCTCCTCGCGGTCCATCGCCGCGAGCCGGCCGACCGCCGCCCGCGCGCTCATGCGGCCGTCGCGGCGAGGGCCTGCCGGCCACTGAGGCCGCGGTAGAGGGCGACCCACTGCGCCCGCACCGACGACCACTGGTAGCGCGTGCAGGTATCGTGAGCCGCGTCCGCGAGTCGTCGCGCGAGGGCCGGGTCCTCGAGCAGCCGGATCATCGCGTCGGCGGCCGCCTGGTGGTCGTTACAAGGCACGAGCAGCCCGTGCAGCTGATTGGTGAGAATGGCCGGCACACCCCCGGCGTTCGTGGCCACGACGGGGCAGCCGCTGGCAAAGGCCTCGAGTACCGAGGTGGGCATGTTGTCGATGTTCGGGGTCTGGAGGTAGATGTCCGCCTCCGCGTAGAAGCGCCAGATATCGTCGGGCGGCACCCGCCCGGCAAAGGTCACATGCGCGAGCCGCAGTTCCGCCGCGAGACCGCGGAGGGCGGCATCCTGCGAGCCGGCCCCGACCAGGGTCAGTTGCGCGTCTGGAAACCGATCCTGCACGAGCCGGAACGCTCTCAGGGTGCAGGGCAGGTTGTAGAGCGTCTCGAAGTTGCGGGTGGACAGGACCCGAGCCCGCAACCGTTCACGCCGGCGGAACCTGAATCGCTCGACATCGACGATGTTGGGAATGATGTCGGAGCGGATGCCGAAGGTCGCAAACACGTCGTGGAGGAAGCGCGACGGCACCGCGTTCCGATCGACCTGCCGCAGTGTGGCGCGCGCGATGGCTGACCGTTTCAGATGGTCGGGCGCTTCGCCGCTCCGATAGTTCATGACCACGGGTTTCCCGAGCAGCCGCGCGATCAGAACGGCGGGCAGCGGCGCCAGGAGGAATGAGAAGTAGGAGGCGGAAAAGACGTGCACGACATCGGCCTTCCGCAACGCCTTCAGCAGCGACGGCCAATACGTGAGTTGGGTTGCAACCGTGCGGAGGTACTTGACCCTGGTGGTCCACGCGAATGGCCGTGGGGGGACCGGATTGATCGGGACCAGCCAGGCGTGCACGTCGGGGTCGTCACGCCACGATCGCAGCAGCCGTCCCGCCTGGACCGCCTGTCCGCCCAGGATGCCCATCGAAGGCGCGACGATGGCGATGTTGATACGGGGGGGCGTCATGGCTGTGCTGGTGGGGTAGTTCTGCAAATGACGCGCCGGTCACCTCGTTGTCGCATGGTGCTACACGGGCGGATGTCTCAGCAGAGGATAGGTAAGCGTCTACGCACTGTATGTCCTGATTTACAACTCAGCGGTACTTACGGCACCTGCGTTTGGCGCGGGGTTTTCAGAAGAGCTGTGTAAAAGTTACGAACGGATCAGTTGTCACCTTTATTCGGCTGAGTTCGGCCATCCTGCGCTGAGTAGTTTTCTTAGGAATTCAGCTGTTTTGACGCGTGGACGAGTCCTTGCCTTAACAGGCAGTGGCGGCCGAGTCCGCCATCACCCACATACATCCGCCAGCCGTACCGAATGCCGCAGCATTCATCGGTGCGTGTGTGTGTCGGCCTCGAAGCGGAAGTCGGAGGAAAGACCAGTGTTCCAAGCGATGTGTCGGGCGGCAGCGGTGGTGGTCATGTCGGTGGCGAGCGTCGCGTCGGCGGGCGCCGCCGCCCTCGTCTTCGTTGACTCACCGGCGCGCAATGCGACCGTCCCCTCGTCGTTCGTCGTGGGAGGCTGGGCGATCGATTATTCGTCGGCGGCCGATTCCGGCGTCTCGCAGCTCCATGTGTGGGCCTATCCCCTCAGCGGCGGCGTGCCGATGTTCCTCGGCGAGATTACCCACGGCGCCCGGCCCGACATCGCGGCGGCCTACGGGTGGCAGTTTGGGCAGGCGGGCTTCAGCGTGATTGTGCGCAACGTGCCGCCGGGCGCCTACATGCTCGTGATCACCCCGTACAGCTCGGTCACCGGGTCCTTCGACCATACCGGCACGGCCGCGTTGAACATCGTGGTGTCGGGTGCCGTTCCGGCGGCGCCGGTGCCGCCGCCGGCGCCCGCACCGGCTCCTGCGCCAGCCCCGGCGCCGACCCCGACGCCCGCGCCAGCGCCGACTCCCACTCCCGCCCCCACACCGGCCCCGTCAGGCAGCGAGCTTCGGGTGCTCGAGTGGAATACCCATCACGGCGGCTACGGCACCGACGGCATCTACAGCCCCGATCGCATTGCCACGTGGGCCGCGAAGATGAACCCCGACGTGATTATGTTCAACGAGATCGAGCGCAACAACTCGTGGGGCAATCAGGACCAGCCCGAGGTCTACAGAAGCCTGCTGCAGCAGAAGACCGGCAGGACCTGGTATTACGTGTTCGCGCAGGAGTTCGGGGACTGGGATTCGAAGGGCAAGGGCAATTTGATCCTGTCCCGTTATCCCATCAAGATCTCGGACCGCTACGAGCTGATGCGAAATGCCGACCGCAGCATCGCCATGGCCATCATCACGGTGAACACTCGCGACATCACCCTGATCAACACGCACCTGGATCCCTACGATGCGGCGCTGCGGCTCTTGCAGGCGACGGAGGTGACCACCTGGTCTGCCGTGCAGCCCGAGAACCGCATCATCGCCGGCGACATGAACGCTTGGCCGAACCAGACCTCCATCGCGCAGTTCAACAAGTCGTACTACGACTCCTGGGCGGTCGCCGCGGCCAATGGCGCCGCGACGGCGTTCGACGGCAACACCGGTGAAACCAAGAACGGCCGCATCGATTACATCTTCTATTCAAAAGCGTCCGTCAACCTCACCGTGAAGTCGTCTCAGGTCTATGACACGCGCGACTCGAGCGGCCAGATGCCGTCCGACCACCGCCC
>JBKJRJ010000537.1:0-10407 GCA_046594705.1 Vicinamibacterales bacterium | reverse complement strand
ACAACCGCAAGACCATGGAGATCGCCGACCGGCTCTACGGCGTGACGATGGAGGAGCCCGGTGTGTCGAAGCTGATTTCCGTTCAGTTGAACTGAGCCTTCGACATCTTCGACCGATCCGACTCCTTCCCATGAATGAGGACAGGGCAGCCCGGTATCACCGCTTGCGGCGTCGGGCGTCTGTCGCCGCGACAGTGGCGGGTGCCCTCTGGCTGCTGGGACTGCTCGTGAGCGGCGCGTCCGCGGCGCTGGCCAGCCAGGCCGGTGCCGTGACCATGCCCCTGCCGTGGCGGCTCGCGCGCCCGCTCTCCATCGTGCTGGTCATCACGGTCCTCGCGCTCGGATGGGAGCTGGTGTCGCTGCCGTTCGTGTGCTACCGCAGCTTCCTTCTCGAGCGCAGATACGGCTTGTCGTCGGAGTCGTTTGCGACCTGGGCGCGGGATCACCTGAAGGGACTCGGGATCGGGTTGCTGCTCACGGTGATCGCTGGACTGACGGTGTACGCCGCTATCGCCGTGACCGGGCGGCTCTGGTGGGCGCTGACCGCCGCGCTCTTTGCGGCCGCCGGCGCGCTGCTGTCACGGATCGCTCCGGTCATGCTGATGCCGCTCTTCTACCGGTTCCGGCCGCTCGATCGCGAAACGCTGCGGCAGCGCCTGATGATCCTGTCGCGGCGCGCCGGGGTGCCCGTCCTCGGCGCGTTCGAGTGGGGCCTGGGCGAGAAAACGACGCGCGCCAACGCGGCACTCGTCGGCGTGGGGAATACCCGGCGGATCCTCGTCTCGGACACGCTGCTCAAGGACTACACCGACGATGAAATCGAGGTGATCCTGGCGCACGAGATGGCGCACCACATCCATCACGACATCTGGACCGGCCTCGCGCTCGAGACGCTGATCGTCGCCGCGGCGCTGCTCGCCGCGGACGCGGCCGTGCCGCACGCCGGCGGGTGGGCCGCAACCGCGGGCCCCGGCGACTTGGCCGCCCTGCCGCGGCTCCTCCTGACGGCGGGCCTGGTGTCGCTCCTGCTGGCGCCGATCGGCAATGCCTGGTCGCGCTTCAACGAGCGGCGCGCCGACCGGTTCGCCCTCTCGCTGACCGGGCGTCCCGGCGCGTTCATCTCCGCGATGCGGCGCCTCGGACAGCAGAACCTGGCCGAGGAGCGCCCGTCCGCGGCGGTGCTGTGGTTCTTCCACAGCCACCCGACCATCGACGAGCGCATTGCGGCGGCCCGCGCCTTCGGGGGCTGAGGGGTGGGGTGGTCTACGGCAAAGACTATCGGAAGCCCAGCCGGTTCGCGCGTGTGATCGGCATGCTCGACAGGATTCTGCCGAAGGTCGGGCCGTTGCGGACGCGGTATGCGGCGACCCCTTCAGGCGTTGCGCGCCGGACGGCTGAACCTGCCGAATCTGGACTTCGATACCGGCCGGCCGATCGCGCCGGGCCAGTATCGTCTCGCCGACGAGACGATGGCGGAGCTTATGAAGCGCGTGCGCGAGCGAAATCGATAAAGCCCCGGCGGGGGTCGGTGCTGACCAACCGGACGCGCACCCGATCACCCACGTCCAGTCCTTCCGCGCCGGTCTCCAGGCGACCCTCGACCGGAGTCGGCGTGATGCGCACCCAGGTGCCCTTCGGGCCCGCGCCGGTGACCACCGCGTCGAATGTCTGGCCGATCTTCGGCGTCAGCCAGAGCGCCGCGGCCGCCTTGCCGGTCAGGCGCTCCACCTTGTTCGCGGCATCTTCCTGCCTGGTGCAGTGTTCGGCCAGACGGGTGAGCTCCGCGAGCGGATACGGCGAAGGCCGTCCACTAAAGGCGGCCTTCAGCAGCCGCTGGGTGATCAGGTCGGGGAACCGCCGGTTGGGCGCCGTGGAGTGCGCGTAGGAGCCCGTCGCGAGCGCAAAGTGCGCGCTCGGCTGGCCGGCGCCTTCGGCGGCGTATTCGCCGCGTCCGAGGAGCTTGATGATGCTCAGCGACAGGTCTTGGAATGCGTCGGGATCGGCCCGGCGCTGCGCCCGGAGGAATCCCTGCAACGCGAGGGCGTCAGGGGAGGGCGGCAGCGACGTGCCGCGCTCGGACGCGATGGCGACGATGCGCGCCCAGCGTTCGGGTGAGCGGACGATCCTCCGGATCGTCGCCATCCCGTGGTCCGTGAGGAACCGGACCGTGACGCGGTTTGCGGTCACCATGAAGTTCTCGATCACGGCTTTGGCGCGATTGGGGCGTTCCGTGCGTAATTCCGTGACGGTGTCCCCTTCGACCACGGGGCGGAGCTCACTCCGTTCGAATTCCAGCGCACCCTCCGCCACGCGGCGATCTCGTAAACGGCTCGCGACCGCGTCCTGCAGCCGGACCTGGCCGGCCAGGCCGGGAATCCGGCCGACCGCACCTGGTTCCGGACCGCCGTCGAGCCAGGCGGCGATGGAGTTGTAGGTCAGCTGCGCCTTGTTCCGGACCAGCGCGCGATACATGTCGGAGGCGGCCAGCACGCCGGTTTGGTCGATCGTGAGGTCCACCACCACCGCGGCGCGATCGACATCCTGGTTCAGGGAGGTGAGGTCGGTCGAGAGCTCGGGCGGCAGCATTGGGAAGACCCGCCCGGGCGTATAGACCGACGTGGTATTGAAAGCGGCGTGGGCGTCGAGCGGCGAGCCCTTCGGCACGAAGGCGTCCACGTCGGCAATGGCGATGAGGATGCGAGTGCGCGGCCCCTCGTCCACCGCGACCTCGAGCTGGTCGAGATCGCGCGAGTCGTCGTTGTCGATCGAGGACCAGGGCAGGTGGCGCAAATCACGCACGTCGCCCGTGGCAGGGCGGCGCCCGGTGTGTTCGACAGCGACCGGCGATGGCTGGGCCTCAAGCTGGGCCAGCTGCTGGCGCGCCGCGGGCGGAAAGTCCGGATCGAGGCCGTGCGCCACCATCGCATCGCGCGCGATACGTTCGAGTTCGCGGCTCACGGCCGTACCGTCCAGAGGGTCCCAGGCTGACTCGACAGCGCGAGCATGATGAGGAGAATCGCGGAACGCATCCGCCCATCATAGCGAGTAAACTTCAGATCGAAAGGGCCCATGGCTGATCCCGGCGTTCACGAGGTATTTCGCTACGGTCGCGGAGATGAGGTGCGCATCTACCGGTTCCATGTGGCGGCGGAGGGGACCCAGTTGTGGCGGGTCACCTGCCGCGACGGCGAGGCGGACCAGGCGGTGATGGAGACCAGCTTTACGCGCGTCAGCGAGGCCGCCGCATTCCTGGAAGACGTCACTCGCGCGCTGATCGCGGGCGGCTGGCGGCGGCTCTGACGCCTGCGACACCAGCACCCGGAATCCATAAGCAAATAAGATGGACCTCATTCCGCAATTCTGTTTGGGTGATCGCACCGGCCGGCGCTATTCTTACGATGTAATTCCGTCCGGAGGTTCAATGGACCATAACGCCAGCCGATTTGTCGCGGTCAACTTGAGTGATGCGGAGTGGCACGCCCTGCGCGCCATCACCCCCGATCCCTGCGCATGGATCAAGTCGCAGATTCATCGGCTCCTCGATGAATCCGGCGTCACTCCTGTTGGCGACGAGCAGGAATCACGGCGAGCGTTGAGCCTGGCCGACTGACATGCGTCTCGCGATGTTTTCCGCCGCCGATCGAAAGCGGGCCAAACGGGCCGGCAGGCCGGTGCTGTGGAAACGCGCGTGATGTGAGAGTCGAGCAAGCTCAAGCACAGGCGTCTACCGACCGCCGGCCCCAGAAAGGCCGGCGGTCTTTTTTTTGCTCGGGTTCGAGCCGGGGAGTGTCATGCGCGCCGTAGTGATGAAATTTGGCGGGTCGTCCGTGGTGGACGCCGCCGCGATCGACCGGGTGGTGTCCATCGTGACGGAGGAGCGCACGCGCGGGCGCGCGCCGGTCGTCGTCGTCTCCGCCCTGGGCGGCGTGACCGACCGCCTCCTGGCCCTGGCGGATACCGCCCGGACGGGGGAGGGCCGAAGCCAGATCGACGCCGCGGTCGGCGCTCTTCGCGTCCGGCACCTCGACGAGGCCTCGCGGCTCGGCGCCGACCGCGACGCCAGCCTTCTTGCCGCGATCGACGGGGAGCTCCGGGAACTTCTGGCGGCCCTGCACCAGATCGCGGAACGGCGGACCGCCGATCCGGCGCTGCTCGACGTCATTGCCGCCGCCGGCGAGCTGCTCAGCAGCCGCCTGGTCGCCGCCGCGATGGTCGTCCGCGGCTTGCCGAGCGTCTGGGTCGACGCGCGCGAGGTCATCGTCACCAGCGATGCGCACACCTGCGCCCTGCCGCTCATGGAGGAGACGGCGGCCGCGGCGACTGCCGCGATCGCGCCTCTCCTGTCGGACGGCCGGGTTCCCGTGCTCGGCGGCTTCGTCGGTCGCACCGCGGCGGGCGCGACGACGACCCTCGGGCGCGGCGGCTCAGACTATTCGGCCTCGCTGGTCGGCGCGGCGATCGACGCGTCGGAGATTCAGATCTGGACCGACGTGGACGGCATGCTCACCGCCGACCCGCGGATCGTGGACGATGCGGAGGTCGTGCCGCACCTGTCGTTTGCCGAGGCCGCGGAACTGGCCTACTTCGGCGCGAAGGTGCTGCACCCGAGCACCATCTTTCCCGCCATCTCGCGTAACATCCCGGTGCGGATCCTCAACAGCCACCGGCCGTCGGCGGAAGGCACGCTGATCACCGCGGATCCGCCGCGTCGCCGTGGACACCGGCCGCTGGCCGCCCTCGCCTGCAAGCGCGGGATCACGATTCTCGACATCACGTCCACGCGAATGCTGATGGCTCATGGATTTCTGCGGCGCGTCTTCGAAGTGTTCGAGGTGCACGCGACGGCGGTCGACGTGGTCACGACTTCCGAGGTCAGCGTGTCGGTCACGATCGACGACAATCGCAGGGGCGCCGAGATTGTGGCGGCGCTGCTCGAGATTGCGGAGGTCACGGTGGAGGAGCAGATGGCGATCCTGACGGTGGTCGGCGACCGGCTGACGACCCATTCCGCGCTGGCGGCGCGGATCGTCGGTGCGCTGACGGATTTTCCGCTGCGCATGGTGTCGCAAGCGGCCTCCCGCAGGAACGTCACCATCGTCCTCCCCGAGGCCTCGCTCGCGCCGGCCATGCGGCACCTGCACCGCGAGCTCTTCGCGGTCGCGCAGCAGGTGCCATGAGCCGCGTGCTGCTGATCGGTCACGGCCGGATGGGACGCCTGGTCGAGTCGCTCGCCGCGGCGCACGGCTTCGACGTCGCGGGGGCGATCGACAGCCGCAGCGCGGGGAGCGTCGAGTGGCCCGCGGCCGACGTGGCGATAGACTTCTCTGTCGCCGACGCGATCCCCTCGAACGTCGCGCGGCTCGCCGGCCGAGGCACCCCCATTGTGATCGGCACCACAGGGTGGCAGCGGCACGAAGACGCGGTGCGCTCGGCGGCGGCGGCGGCGGGGATCGGGGTGGTGTCCGCCCCGAACTTCGCGATCGGCGTGAACGTGTTCCTGTCCGTAGTCGAGCGGATGGGCGCGCTGATGGCGGCGCAGCCGTCCTTCGGCGCCTGGATTCACGAGCTGCACCACGCCGCCAAGCAGGACGCCCCGTCCGGGACGGCGCTGGCGATGGAGCAGCGGCTACGCGGCCAGGGTTACACGGCGGCGGTCCCGGTGGCGTCGACGCGGGCCGGTGCCCTACCCGGGACGCATACGCTCGGCTTCGACGCGGCGTCGGAAACGATCACGCTCACGCACCAGGCGCGCGATCGGGCCGCTTTCGCGAACGGCGCCCTGGTCGCGGCACGCTGGCTGGAAGGGCGGCGGGGCTGGTTTTCGATGACGGACGTACTCGGACTGTAGGAGGAGAGCATGCGACGACCATTCACAGGCTGCGGCACCGCGCTCGTCACGCCGTTCAGGAGCGACGGATCGCTCGACGAAGCGGGGGTCTCGCGGCTCGCCAAACGCCAAATCGACCATGGCATCCACTTCCTGGTCCCCTGCGGCACGACCGGAGAGGTCCCGACGCTGAGTGACGAGGAACAGGTCCGCGTCGTCCAGCTCGTCGTCACCGAGGCGAAAGGCAAGGTACCGGTGCTCGCCGGGGCGGGGGGCTATAACACGCAGGAGGTCATCCACGCGGCGCGTCGCATGCGCGCGGCCGGCGCCGACGGCATCCTGTCCGTCACGCCGTATTACAACAAGCCGACGCCCGAGGGGCTCTATCAGCACTACCGCGCGATCGCGGAGGCGGTCGAACTGCCCATCGTGGTCTACAACGTCCCGGGCCGGACCGGCTGCAATGTCGATCCCGCGACCCTGGTTCGCCTCAGCACCATCCCTCACGTGATCGCCGTCAAGGAAGCGTCGGGCAATGTCATCCAGATGTGCGAGATGTGCGCCGGTGTTCCGGACGACTTCATCGTGCTGTCAGGGGACGATGCGCTGACGCTGCCGCTGATGGCGGTCGGCGGTCGGGGGCTCATCTCGGTCGCCTCGAATGAGATCCCGGCCGAGATGAGTCAGCTGGTCGAAATGGCCGAGCGCGGCGACTTTGCCGGCGCGCGCGCGCTGCACCAGCGGCTGCTGCCGCTGCTGCTCGTCAACTTCATCGAGTCCAATCCCATCCCGGTGAAGAGCGCGATGGCCACCATGGGACTGCTGGAAGAGGTGTATCGTCTGCCGATGGTTCCTCCAAGTCCCGCGTCGAAAGCCCGCATCAGCGCCGTGCTGCAGGCCGTTGCCATCGGCGGAGGTGTCCACGCGTGACGCTGTCCGGTCTTCCCGAACTGATCGAACGCCTCGCCGCCGCCGGCACGGAAGCGCCGCGGGACGACGCGCGCCAGGCCTTCGCGCTGTTGCGGAGCGCGCTGTCCGAGGGCACCGTCCGCGCCGCTGAACCCGACGCCTCGTCGCCGTCCGGCTGGAAGGTGAACGCGTGGGTCAAGCGGGGCATCCTGCTCGGGTTCCGCTTCGGCGAGTCCATCGACATGTCGGCCGATCACGGCCGGTGGCCCTTCTTCGACAAGGACACGCTGCCGCTCAAAGCCATCGGCGCGTGGTCGGGCGTGCGGATCGTCCCCGGTGGCTCGACGGTGCGCGACGGCGCGTATCTGGGCCGCGGCGTCATCTGCATGCCCCCGATGTACATCAACATCGGGGCCTATGTCGGCGACGAGACGCTGGTGGACTCGCATGCGCTGGTCGGCTCGTGCGCCCAGATCGGCAGCCGCGTCCACCTGAGCGCGGCGGCCCAGATCGGCGGCGTACTCGAGCCGGTCGGCGCGCTGCCGGTGATCATCGAAGACGAGGTGCTGGTGGGAGGCAACTGCGGCGTCTACGAGGGCGCGATCGTGAAGCGGCGCGCGGTCCTGGCCGCCGGCACGATTTTGACCCGGTCCACCCCGCTCTACGATCTGCCGAACGACCGCATCATCGAGGCCCAGGATGGGCAGCCGCTCGTCGTGCCCGAGGGCGCGGTCGTCGTGCCGGGCACCCGGCCGGTCACCACCGGGCGCGGACGGGAATGGGGCCTCTCGGTCGCCACCCCCATCATCGTGAAGTACCGCGACGAACGGACCTCGGCGCGAACGGCACTGGAAGCATGGATACGCTAGACACCATCGCGTTCGCGCGCGCCCTCATCGACATCGATTCCACCACCGGCCGCGAGCAGGCCGCGGGTGAATGGCTGGCCGCCGACCTCGAGCGCCGTGGCTACGAGGTGGAGCGCCAGCCGGTCGCGGATGGGCGCTTCAACGTATTCGCGAGCGTCGGGCCGCCGGCGGTGGTCCTGTCCACTCATTTCGACTGCGTGCCGCCCTTCTTTCCGAGCGACCTGCGCGACGGCGCGCTGTTCGGCCGCGGGGCGTGCGATGCGAAGGGCATTCTCGCGGCGCAGGTCGCGGCAGCGGAGCGCCTGCGGGCCGGCGGCGAGCGTCGAGTCGGCCTGCTGTTCCTGGTCGGCGAAGAGCGCGGGAGCGAGGGGGCGACCGTCGCGAACGCCTCGCCTCAGGGCTCCTCGTTTCTGATCAACGGGGAGCCGACCGACAACACGCTCGCCCTGGCGACCCGCGGCGTCCTGCGGCTCCGGCTCACCGCGCGCGGCCGCGCCGCGCACTCGGCGGCCCCCGAAGAAGGGGAGTCGGCGATCGACAAATTGATGGACGCGCTCATCCGCATGCGCACGCTCGCGTGGCCGTCGGATCCCGAGCTGGGAGACACCTTCTACACGCTGGGCTCGATCGAGGGTGGCATCGCCCCGAACGTGATCTCCCCCTTTGCGCAAGCCGAGGTGATGTTCCGGATCGTGGGTGCGGCCGACGAAGTCCTCGAAATCGCGAAAGGTCTCGAGCCCGAACTGGAGGTCGAGGAGGTGCTGCGTGTGCCCATGGTGCGCCTGCACACCGTGCCCGGGATGCCGACGGCGGTGTTTCCGTTCACGACCGACGTGCCGCTGCTCGATCGCTGGGGCACGCCGCTGCTCTACGGCCCGGGCTCGTTCCTGGTGGCGCACACCGACCGGGAGCACCTGCGGCTGGACGAGCTCGACATCGCGATCGGGGCGTACCAGCGGCTGCTCGCGTCCTGCCTCGGGTGAGGCCTCGGCGCGGCGCACGGCGCCGGGATGCCTCCTGACGCGGCGGCGGCCAGGCGCGGCTGGCGGACGGCGCCTACGAGACGCCCCGCGCCATCGCCGCGGAACTCCAGGTGCTGCGCGAGTTCGCGACGCTAACGCCGTCCGACCGCGACCGGCGCCGACCCCTGTGGTTCCGCTGACAGGCGCGTCAGCGTCGTCATCATCTCCTGCACTACGCGCGGCACGCGCTCGCCGGAGCGATATACCCAGCCGGTCTCGCGCACGAGTTGCTGCCCTTTGATTCGCACCGCGTGCAGCGAGCCCCCGAGCGTCTCCTGCTCGACCGACTGGAAGGGGACGATGCTCATGCCGAGTCCGGAGGCGACCATCGACTTGATGATCTCGACGTTCTCCGTCTCGGCGACCACGCGCGGCTTGATCTGCTCGCGGACGAAGAACTCGTCGATCGTCCGGCGCGTGTTGGAGCCGGCCTCGAACAGGATGAACGGCTGATTGATCAACGCCTCGATCGGCACCGGCCCCTTCGAGGCGGCCAGCGGGTGCCCGGCGGGCAGCGCCAGCATCAGCTCTTCGCGGAGGACCGGCACGCTGGTGAAGGCCGGGTCGTCCACCGGCAGGGTCAGCAGGGCCAGGTCCGCGCGACGCGTGCGCAGCCGCCGCAGCAGCCGCTGGACGCCGCCCGTCGCGATCTTGATGTCGACGTGCGGATGGTGCTTGCGGAACTCCCTGAGGAGCGGCGGGAAGACGTAGAGGCACACCGTCATGCCGCCGACCATGTTGATCGTGCCGCTCAGGACTTTCTGGCTGTCGGTGATGCTCGACGAGGTCTCGCGGATGTCGTTGAACACCCGATGGCTGAGCTGCAGCAGCGCTTCACCGGCCGCGGTGATCTGGACGCGCCGGCCCAGGCGCACGAACAGACGCTCTTTGAACTCGTCCTCGAGCAGGAGAATCTGTCGGCTGATGGCCGACTGCGAGACGTGCAGCCGGGCGCCCGCCCCCGTGAAGGACCCGGTTTCCGCAATGGCACGAACGATCTCAAGCTGGCGGAGGTCCATGGACGATTCTCGGCGTAACCCTGCCAGAAGGGAAGTAGAAAGAATTGATTCGAGTCATCGGTTGTGCTTATACCTTGGACGTCCGGTAGCTGCCGAGGGTGCGGACCCAATGGGAGAATTCCGCCAGGTCGGCCAGGGCCCTCTGGCAACCGGGGTGGTCGCGGGAGACCTCCACGTCGACGTAGAAGGCGTATTCCCACGGCTTCCCGCGCAGCGGACGCGACTCGAGTTTGGTCAGATTGATGTCCCGCAAGGCGAATCCGGCCAGCGCCTTGAACAGCGCGCCCGGCTTGCTGTGGAGGGCAAAGACGATGGAGGTCTTGTTGGCGTCGGGGGTATCGGGGGCCACCTTCGCGATCACGCAGAAGCGGGTGATGTTGTCCGCGAAATCCTGGATGGACTCGCGCAGCACAACGAGCCCGAACACGTCCGCGGCCCGGCGCGACGCGACTGCGGCGGCGTCCTTGCGCCCCCCCTCGCGCACCATCTTCGCGGCCCCCGCGGTGTCGTAGACGGCGACCACCTCGACGCCGCGCATCTCCGCCAGTGCGTTCTCGCATTGCGCGAGCGCCTGGGGGTGGGAGTAGACGACCTTGACGTCCCCCAGCGGCGTTCCCGGCATCGCCAGGAGGCAGTGATCCACCCGCAGTTCCACCTCCCCGACGATCGGCAGGTCGTGGTCGACGAGCAGGTCGTAGTTGCGGTGGATGGTGCCGCCGATGGAATTCTCCATCGGCAGCACACCGTGGGTCGCGCGCCCCT
>JBKJRJ010000499.1:0-2997 GCA_046594705.1 Vicinamibacterales bacterium | reverse complement strand
GCTACAGCGGATCGATCGGCGCCGGCGTGAAGCAGAGCACGAACACCAGGATGGCGAACGCGAAGAGCAGGTAGCGGCGGCGGTCGAGCGGCTCGTGCTCCGTCAGTACGCGCGGGTGGCGCGGCCCGAGGATGAGCAGCATCGCGACCATCATGAGCGTCATGACGATCCAGCTGTAAGAGATGAAGCACATCACGATCGCGCCCGCGACCGTGGCGATCGAGAAAAAGCGGGAGCGGTCGCCCATCACGGCATAGATCAGATGGCCGCCATCGAGCTGGCCGAAGGGGAGCAGGTTCCACGCCGTGGCCAGCATGCCGAACCACGCGGCGAACACGATCGGATGGATGTTGACGCCATAGCCGCTGGCGATGGGCCCGAACTGCAGCCAGGCGGCGAGCCGGAACAGCAGCGGCTCGCCGAGCGAGTAGCCCTGCATGTCGGGCGGGACGGGGATCACCGTCGAGTAGTGCATCCCCACGAACAGCAGCGGCACCAGGACGACGAAACCGCCGATCGGCCCGGCAATCGCGATGTCGAACAGCGCCGCGCGCGTCGGGAAGGCCTCGCGGATCTTGATCACCGCCCCCATCGTCCCCGAGAGCGAGATGAAGGGGAGGAAGTAGGGCAGCGTGGCGTCCACGTCGTAGCGCCGGCAGGCTACGTAGTGCCCCATCTCGTGGGCCCCGAGGATGCCGAGTACTGCGCTGCTGTAGACCAGCGCCTGGAGGCCGTAGGCGCGCCAGAAGATTCCGAACACCTCCCAGGGGTTGGCGGTTTGGAGTTCCGTCAGCGGGGTTCGCGTCCCGAACTCGGCCGCGAACGAGGCATAATGTTCGAGACCGATCGCGGTCGTGGTCACGACCGTCAGGAGGAACAGCAGGATGTGAAGCCACCACCGGTGCTGGAACCGGCGAAAGGGTGGCGGAAGCGGCGGGAAAACGGTCAGCCTCCGATGTTCTGGAGGTCCTTGCCGGGCTTGAAGCGGATCGTGCGGCCGGGAGGAATCCGAACTTCTTTGCCCGTGCGTGGGTTACGGCCGATGCCCCGCTTGCGTGGCTTCACCTGGAACACCCCGAACCCGCGCAGCTCGATCCGTTCGCCGCGTTGCATGGAGATCCGCATCGCTTCGAACACGGCGTCGACTGCTACCTCGGCTTTGACCTTGGTAATGTCGGCGGCGCGCGACACCTCGTTCACGATGTCGACCTTGATCATGCTTACTGGCTCCTCGGGAAGTGTAAATAGCGTATATATCTTCACTTACGCTGTCAAGCGTCGCGCTAACTGAGTTTATGACATGCCCCTGAACCGTCCCGGAGCGGCCCCGAAGGTCGTGCTGGTTGGCCGCCCGAACGTGGGGAAGTCCACCCTCTTCAACAGCATCACGAACTCGCGGCAGGCCATCGTCGCCCCACTGGCGGGGACCACCCGCGATGTCAACGCGCGGGCGGCCGAGTGGCAGGGCAACCACTTTTCACTGATTGACACCGGCGGGATGTTCGGCGCCCAGACCGATCCCCTGCATGAGCTGGTCGTCGAGCAGGGACGGAAGGCCATCGCCACGGCCAACCTCGTCGTCATGGTCGTGGACGGCCGCGAAGGGCTGGTCCCCGGGGACGAGGAGATCGCCCAGGCGCTGCGGGCCGTCAACGGGCCGGTCATCATCGCGGTCAACAAGACTGACGATCGGCGGTCGAAGGGACGTTCGGTCGAGTTCTACACCCTCGGGTTCGAGCCGATCGTCGAGATTGCCGCCGAGCACGGCCAGGGGGTAGGCGATTTACTGGACGAGATCGTGGCGCGCTTTCCCGAAGGCACCAGCGACATCCCGGCGGCGCCGAAAGACGTCGAGACCCGCGTCGCCATCGTCGGGCGTCCCAACGTCGGCAAATCGTCGCTGCTCAACCGGCTGCTCAAGGAGGAGCGCGCGATCGTCAGCGACATGCCGGGCACCACGAGAGACACCGTCGACGCGGTGCTGCAATGGCAGAAACGCACCTTCCGGATCCTCGATACCGCCGGCATCCGCCGGCCGGGACGGGTCTCGCGCGGAGGCCAGGTCGAGGGGGTCGCCGTCGTCATCGCGCGCCGCGCCATCGAGAAGGCGGATGTCGCCGTCATGGTGATCGACTCGGTGGAAGGCGCGACCGACCAGGATGCGACGATCGCGGGCGAAGCCGACAAGGCCGGCGCCGGCGTCATCATCGTCGCCAACAAGTGGGATTTGATGAAAGGGCGTGGCCACAACTTCTCGAAGGAGTTCGACGAGAAGCTGCGCCACCAGGTGCGGTTCCTCGATTACGCCCCCATCCTGCACCTGTCGGCGCTGACGGGAGAGCGCACGCCGAAGTTGCTCGAGGCGATCGACAAGGTGGCCGACGCCCGCAACAAGCGCGTCCCGACCGGAGAGCTCAACCGGTGGCTTGCGGAAGTCACCGCGGCGCATCCGCCGGCGAGCCCGGGTCGCCACGAAGTGCGGATCATGTACGCCGCGCAGACCAACGTCGCGCCGCCGACCTTCGTCTTCTTCACGAACGTCGCCACCTCCTTCCATTTCTCGTACGAGCGTTTTCTGATCAACAAGCTGCGCGAGTCGTTCGGCATGGAAGGCACGCCGATCCGCATTCAGGTGCGGCGTCGGCACAAGAGCAAGAGGGCGGGAACCGGGAAAAGTTAGGGCTCGGGTCGGAATAGGGTTGTCACCTTGGGCGTCGAGGCGCCCGCCCGGCAAGGCGCGAGGCGTGCGCATACCGGGCGTATGTGAGCGACGAGCAACGCCGCCCGGCGGGAGGCATCGGCGGCCAAGGTGGCAACGCTATTCCGACCCGAGCCCTTAGGGCGGGTTACGACGGGGCGAGCTGACCGGCGAGGTGGTGCAGGAACAGTCCGACGTCCGTCACGACGCCGATGGTCTGCGCCGAGCCGCGATCGGCGAGTTTGGTCACCACGGCGGGATTGATGTCGACGCAGACGACCGGCACCCAGGCCGGGAGC
>JBKJRJ010000315.1:0-3522 GCA_046594705.1 Vicinamibacterales bacterium | reverse complement strand
CTCGAAGCGGGCTACGCGGTCGGTGTCAGAGGCAAACACGTCCAGAATGACCTTGACGGCCACGGCGCGGCCCAACCGGGTGTCACGCGCACGATAGACCTCACCCATGCCGCCGGCTCCGAGTACCGACTCAATCTCGTACGAACCGAGCCGCGTGCCGGACGTCATGGTCATGGAGACCGGAGGAGGCTATCACACGGTCGGAGGCAATGAAGCCGAGCGCCGCGGCTGCGGTTCACGACTCGCGCCCGGTCTATCCGACGGAACTCATGGGCACGCCCGGATTCACCCGCATCGAGCCATGGCCGATCGATCAGCAGGGCCGGAACTTGAGCGTCATCCGCAACCAGACGGATGGCCCGGTGGCGCTCTTCACCTACCGTACGCGCGAGCACCACATCACGATGCGTCATCGGGCATCAGAATCTGCGCTCGCACTCGAAGGACGCGAAGTTTCGCACCGTAGAGGTAGGCCTCGACCTCGATCGTGGGTGGCGTTGCCCGGCGTCGTCCGGCGCACGAGGAAGGCGGGCAGAGACCTCCGCGACGCCGGTCACGACGTGCTCGATCGACCGCTCGAACTGGACGCGCCCGATGTCGACTCTTCACGCGATGGCGGCTTGCGGCGCTGCTGCCGGACGTCGTCATGTGACCCCGCCGCTGAACCCTGAACGTCGAGTCACACGCGCGCACAGCGATCGACACGAATCAGCAATACAGCGTCGTGTTTGTCTGTGTTCGTGCGCCGCCGCTGGTGCCGTTCGTTTGCGGCTACTGGCGTGAGACCCGGATCGATGACGCGCAATCGTTGAAGGTGTCCTTGCAGGGGCCGCGCAACTCGCGCAGGTTCGGCGTGTCGGCCGTCACCGAAACGCTGTCCCCCTTGTAGTTCGCGTTGCGGTACAAGATCGCGGACCAGCCGGGCATCACCTTGACGGACGACACGCAGTCGGCCCACGTGGGGGTTTCTCCCTCGGCGCCGCTCGAGCATGAGCCCTGCACCCGGCCGAGATCGGGCACGTCGACGTTGATCGCCTGCGACGGTCCGGCGAAGTCGGCGTGGAGGTAGATGACGACCCCCTCGCCGGCTGGCGTGGGACCGAGCGCCGGGATGCTGCCGCACGCGGCGGCAACGAGCATGACGAAGACACCGATTGGAATGAGGATCACCCGCATGGCCCCCTCCTGTCACTGTGGCGGACGCGGCTCCATGAGTGTGCCACAGGTATACTGGCGGCTTCAATTCAGCTGCATGAGGCCACCATGGTTTGCAAGACTGCCTTCGCCTTCGGCGTGCTTTCGAGACGTCCGGTCGAAGACGACGATCTGTGCTGTGAGGTTGGGTTTGGCGGTCCGGGCGAGGCCCGGCAGCGTGACACCGATGAGATCCTCGATTTCCGACAAGGTCAGGACCACGGCGTCCTAAGAGCGGCCGTCCAAATACTGAGCCGCGGCAGATACCTCGCGGGCACTGAGGCTCCCAGACTCTTCATGAAGACTGACTCACCGCAGCCCCTGCAGGCGCCGATGGTTTCGCGGCCTGTCTCGTTTTGCATACCCCGGCGGCGAGAAATCGGCCATGGTTGCAGCCAGTGGTAATCCCGGCCCGTACTCACGAAGAAGCCCTCCTGAAGACCGGGGCGCTGCAGCACGCGATCTTCAACAGCGCCAATTTTTCGAGCATCGCCACCGACGAGAAGGGGGTCATCCAGATCTTCAACGTCGGCGCCGAGCGGATGCTGGGCTACGCGGCGGCCGACGTCCTCAACAAGATCACGCCGGCCGACATCTCCGATCCCCAGGAAGTGATCGCGCGCGCGGTCGCCTTGAGTGCCGAGCTGGCGACGACGATCACGCCAGGCTTCGAGGCCCTGGTCTTCAAGGCCTCGCGCGGGATCGAGGACATCTACGAGCTGACCTACATCCGCAAGGACGGCAGCCGTTTTCCGGCGGTCGTGTCGGTGACGGCGCTGCGCGACGATCGCGACGGCATCATCGGCTACCTGCTCATCGGCACCGACAACACCGCGCGCAAGCGGGCGGAAGAAGCGCTGCTCAAGGCCGGCGCCCTGCAGAGCGCCATCTTCAACAGCGCCAACTTCTCGAGCATCGCGACCGACGAGAAAGGTGTCATCCAGGTCTTCAACGTCGGGGCCGAGCGGATGCTGGGCTATGCCGCGGCCGACGTGATGAACAAGATCACGCCGGCCGACATTTCTGATCCGCAGGAAGTGATTACGCGCGCCAAAGCCTTGAGCGCCGAACTCGGAACCACGATCACGCCGGGCTTTGAAGCCTTGGTTTTCAAAGCCGCACGTGGAATCGAGGACATCTACGAACTAACCTACATCCGCAAGGACGGCAGCCGCTTTCCCGCCATCGTCTCGGTGACGGCGCTGCGCGACGACGGGGGCGGCATCATCGGCTATCTCCTGATCGGCACCGACAACACCGCGCGCAAGCAGGCGGAAGAGGCGCTCGTCAAAGCTGGCGCCCTGCAGAGCGCCATTTTCAACAGCGCCAACTTCTCGAGTATCGCGACCGATGCGAAAGGCGTCATCCAGATTTTCAACGTCGGCGCCGAGCGGATGCTGGGCTACACCGCCGCCGACGTGGTGAACAAGATCACGCCGGCCGACATTTCCGATCCGCAGGAAGTGATCGCGCGGGCCGAGACGTTGAGCGTCGAGCTCGGCACCCCGATTACGCCCGGGTTCGAGGCCCTGGTGTTCAAGGCCTCCCGCGGGATCGAGGACATCTACGAACTGACCTACTTCCGCAAGGATGGCAGCCGATTCCCGGCGGTGGTCTCGGTCACCGCGCTGCGCGACGCGCAGGATGCCATCATCGGCTATCTCCTGATCGGCACCGACAACACCGCGCGCAAGCGGGCGGAAGAAGCCCTGCGCAAGGCGGGCGCCCTGCAGAGCGCGATCTTCAACAGCGCCAACTTCTCGAGCATCGCGACCGACGCGAAGGGCGTCATCCAGATCTTCAACGTCGGCGCTGAGCGGATGCTCGGCTACACCGCGGCCGAGGTGATGAACAAGATCACGCCGGCCGACATCTCCGATCCGGAGGAAGTGGTCGCGCGCGCGGAAGCCCTGAGCGCCGAGCTCGCCACCACGATTACACCCGGGTTCGAAGCCCTGGTGTTCAAGGCCTCGCGCGGGATCGAGGACATCTACGAGCTGACCTACTTCCGCAAGGACGGCAGCCGCTTCCCGGCGGTCGTATCGGTCACCGCACTGCGCGATGCGCAAGACGCCATCATCGGCTACCTGTTGATCGGCACCGACAACACCGCGCGCAAGCAGGCAGAAGAGGCGCTGCTTAGAGCGGGGGCCTTGCAGAACGCGATTTTCAACAGCGCCAACTTCTCGAGCATCGCCACCGACGCGAAGGGCGTCATCCAGATCTTCAACGTCGGCGCCGAGCGGATGCTGGGCTACACAGCCGCCGAAGTGCTGGACAAGATCACGCCGGCCGACATTTCTGACCCGCAGGAGGTGATCGCGCGCG